>RECZ01000166.1 GCA_007693765.1 Phycisphaerales bacterium
ATCGAATCACGTGACGGATGAACTTGACAGCAGCAGGGCATTCATAGAAGCCCTCACCCGGCCTCTCCCATCGCAAGCGATGGGAGAGGTGGCCGGAAACACTTCCTCTACTCCGTCTAGTGGGACGGGCGTCCCGCCCGTCTCCTACCCCTTCTCCTCCCCAATCCATCCTCATGAACACCAGTGACCCGAACCCCCCACCCGCTTGATTTTCAATACTTTCTGAAATATCATGCTGATCCACCCTCCAGACCACCCTCCGGTACGATCCCGCCCTCCCATGGCCACCCGCACCCCCCCATCGCGACCCGACCTCGACGCCCTCGACCGGGGTCTGCTCGACGCCGTCGCCGCGGGCGAGGTTCGCCTCACGCCCGGGCAGGGGCTCGACCTGCACCGGCGCGCCCCGCTGCACCTGCTGGGGCGGTACGCCGACGCCCGCTGCCGCACGCTCCACGGCGACACCGTCCGCACCTACATCATCGACCGCAACATCAACTACACCAACGTCTGCACCGCCAAGTGCACCTTCTGCGCCTTCCGGCGCGACGCCGACGACCACGACGCCTACACCCTCGAGCACGAGGCGCTCTACGAGAAGATCGCGGAGCTCGTCGCCATCGGGGGCACGCAGATCCTCATGCAGGGCGGGATGAACCCGGCGCTGCCGCTCTCGTGGTACACTGACCTGCTGCGCGGCATCAAGGAGCGCTTCCCCGGCGTGCACGTGCACGGGTTCTCGCCGCCGGAGTTCATCGAGTTCGTCCACTTCTTCGACCCCCCCGGAACCCCCGGCGCCCCCCTGTTCGACAAGATCCTCAC
The DNA here is from genome assembly GCA_007693765.1 of Phycisphaerales bacterium. Taxonomy (GTDB): domain Bacteria; phylum Planctomycetota; class Phycisphaerae; order Phycisphaerales; family UBA1924; genus RECZ01. The sequence goes on from RECZ01000166.1 coordinate 823, forward strand.
CGTGATGCGCCCGCTGCGCGACGCGGGGCTGGACTCCGTGCCCGGCGGCGGCGGCGAGATCTTCTCCCACCCCGTGCGACGCAAGATCGGCCTGGGCAAGTGCGACGCCGAGGCGTGGCTGACCGTCATGCGCGCAGCGCACTCGCTGGGCATGTTCACCAGCGCCACGATGATGTTCGGGCACATCGAGGGCATCGCCGACCGCGTGCATCACATGGCGCTGGTGCGCGAGTGGCAGGACCGCTCGCTGCGCGAGTTCGGCGCGGGCGTGGAGGACGAGCACGGGCGCGTGCGCCCCGGCGGGCACTACAAGGCGTTCATCTCGTGGCCTTTCCAGCGCGAGAACACGCCGCTGGGGCGCCTGAAGGACTGGGGCTCGCTGCCGGAGGAACAGGGCCCCGACGCCGTCTTCCCCGCCGACGCCATCGCCACCCTCAGCGGCGAGTACGACGCCAAGGCCCACCCCGAGTTCGGTCGGCGCGTGCGCACGGCGGGCGCCACCGAGTATCTGCGCACGCAGGCGGTCTCGCGCCTGATGCTGGACAACGTGTACTCGATCGGCGCCTCGTGGGTGACGATGGGGCCGCACATCGGGCAGGTGGCGCTGCACTACGGCGCCAACGACATGGGCTCGGTGATGATGGAGGAGAACGTCGTCTCCAGCGCGGGCACGACGTACTGCCTGAACGAGCCGGTGCTCTGCCGTCTGATCCGCGACGCGGGCTTCACGCCCGCCCAGCGCGACAACACTTACGACCTGCTGCGCCTCCACGACGGCCCGCGCAGCCCGGACCTGCTGGTGGCCGACTGGTCGAAGCACCGGGCGAAGCGCCTGCACACCGAGGCCAAGCCGGTCGCAAAGCCGGTGCAGGTGCGTGTGCCCGCCGCGCAGCGTTGAGAGGCCGGGTGCGGGGCCTGGAAACCGGATTTATTTCGGGTTTTTTGCTTGTAGCCCCTCCATTCGACCTCTACATTGGGATCTTGTGCGCTCGAAGTATGCGCTCATCGAATCCGACGTGGAGTGGAGAACATCACCATGCAATTCAACCGTACCGTCCGCGCTGTCGCCACGTTTTTGATGTCCTGCGGGCTGGGGCTCGCCTCCGCGGGCGACCTGAACCCGCCCGCCGGGCCAGTCGCGCCCACGATGAAGCCCCTGAGCGACGTCGAGCCGCGGATCGCGGTCAACGCCCAGAACACGCCCGGCGACGCCACCGCGGTCCACGTGATCTCCCAGCCCGGCTCGTACTACCTGACGGGCAACGTCTCCGGTCAGAGCGGGCGCAACGGGATCGTCGTCACCGCGTCCGGGGTGACGCTCGACCTCAATGGCTTCACGGTCATCGGAGCGCCCGGCGCGTTGAGCGGTGTGTTGATCACCACCGAACGCGTCGAGGTACGCAACGGCGTCGTCCGGGAGTGGCCCATCCACGGCGTCCACTTCGAGCAGAATATTTCCAACACCCCCGGCGTTCTCACGGGCGTAACAACTCGCTTCAACAGCGGCGACGGCGTCCGGGCGACGCGAGCCGTTCATGTGATCGACTGTGTCGCCGACCACAACAACGGCTCGGGATTCAGGCTCGGCAACGGCTCCATGATCCGCCGCTCCACCGCCCGGACGAACGGCGAAGAAGGCATCTTCGCCACCAGCGCCTTGGTGGAGGGGTGCGTCTCAAGGAACAACACAGCCGCGGGCATCCGGGTCGCCGGCGTCGGCTCGCGCGTGCTCGACTGCATCGCTGGCAACAACAACGGGGTCGGCATCCTCGTGGGCGGCGACACGTCGACGGTGATGCGGTCCACGTCGCACGACAACCCCGGCGGCGGCATCCTCGCCAACACCAACGCTTCCGGATCGTTGATCGCTGAATGCACGGTGAATTACAACAGTCAGTTCGGCATCTCCGTCGTGAGCGCTCAGAATGTCACGATCGAGCGTTGCACAGTTCACTTGAATCAGGTCGCGCAGATCCTGATCAGCTCGAGCGGCTGCGTGATCCAGGGCAACCGGATGCGGCTCTCGGGCGCGGCGACGAATGGCGTCTCCATCCCCGCGGGCAGCAACAACCTGGTCGTGCAGAACGTCGTCACCAAAACGACCGGCGCCGGCGCCGGCTACGCGATCAGCGCCGGCAACGTCGTAGGCCCGATCTTCACCGGGGTCGGCACGATCACCACGACCAACCCGTGGGCCAATTTCGAGCGGTGATGCGCCGAACACGCTCCCTCTCCCTTCGCAGACGGGAGCGGTGGCCGCGCGCGGGCTTCTTCACTCGCGCAGCAGCTTCTCGAAGATCACCAGGTTCTCGACCCGGTCCGGGTCCCAGCGGATGCCGACGATGTCGAAGCCCTCGGCGATGCCGAAGTGCAGGAACGCGCGGTGCTGGTTGTGGCACTCGAAGCGGATGGAGGCGTAGCCCTCGGTGCGGGCCCAGTCCATCGCGGCCCGCATGAGCTGGCTGGCGACGCCCGCGCGGCGCATCTCCGGCGTCACGCCGCACAGCCACGCGAAGTGGACGCTGGGCTTGAGCTCGAGGCCCACGTAGAACCCCACGGCGTCGTGATCGATCCGCGCCACCAGCACGAGGATGCCGCCGCGGTTGCGGAAGCGGCGGGAGAAGAAGTCCTCGCCGCGTTCGGGGCGGAAGACCTGGTTATAGAGGTGCGCGATGGTCGCGATGTCGGTCGGGTCGAGGCGGTCGATGACGACGTTGGCCATGGCGCGGGCTTCGCGGCGATGCGTTGGCCGGCGCGCGGGGCGCGTCGGCGGGGTTCAGGCGCGGGACTGGTACGAGCCGTCGGTCGTGGAGACCTTGATCGTCTCGCCGACTTCGATGAAGGGGGGCACGCGGGTCTTGAGGCCGGTCTCGAGCGTCGCTTCCTTGAGCTGGTTCGTGGCGGTCGCGCCCTTGATGCCGGGGGATGTCTCGGTGACCTGCAGCTCGACGACCTGCGGCAGCTCGATGAGCACCGGGCGGCCCTCGTGGATCAGCATGATCGTCGAGGTGTTGGCGCGCAGGTAGAGCATCTCGTCCTTGCAGAACTCGTCGTCGAGCGTGAGCTGGTCGTACGACTCCTGATCCATGAACGTGTGCCCGGTGTTGTCGGAGTAGAGGTACTCCATCGTGCGCCGGTCGAGGGTCGTCACGTCGACGTCGTCGCCGGAGTTCAGGCGGCGCTCGATGTTGGCGCCGCTGGAGACGTCCTTGAGCTTCACCTGGATGAACGCCCGGAGGTTGCCCGGGGTGCGGTGCTCGAACTTGGAGATCACGTAGAGCTTGCCGTCGAGCTTGACGGCCATGCCGGGGCGGAGGTCGGTCGCTTTCATCGGGGTTCGGTTCCGGGTCGGGGAGTCGGCGAAGGGTGTCGGACTTGGCCGCGGCGTCGCGCGGGTCGAAAGGATAGCCGCTCGGGGCGTGTTCGCAATGCGTCAGGGCGTGCCGGGGTCGGATTCGCCTGCAGCGGCGTCGCCCGTTGCGCCGGGATGGCTCGGCGGCGCGTGCGGCGGCGGGACGGTCGGGGCGCCGTTGATCGTCAGCCGTGCGGCCTTACGCTCCGGGTGACCGAACCACGAGCGCACCGGGCGCATCGAGCCGTCGGGCTCGAGCACGGCGCTCTCGCGCCCGTACATCCGCTCCATGACCGCCTCGACGTCGGCCATCGTGCCCTTCTCGCTCACCCAGCCGCCGTCGATGTCGGGGAAGTCCACGCGGCAGTTCTCGCACTTCTTGCCGTCGTAGAACCGGATCGGGCACCAGAACGACTCCACGTTGCGCAGCATCTCGCCGCCCAGCGAGTACACGCCCGTCATCCAGTCGCAGTAGAGGCACCAGATCAGGTCGTGCCCGATCAGCCCCTCGAACTTCTGCCGGCTCACGTTCACCCACTCCGCCTGCCGGTAACGCGGGAAGCGCAGGATGACGACCAGCAGCGGGTACGCCGCGACCTGCGCGAAGCGGATCAGCCAGAACACCGGGAAGGCGATCACCGTCACCCACAGCGCGAGGTGGTTGCGCCAGCGCCCGATGGAGCGGTTGAGGAACTTCACGATCCGCGGCCCGCGCAGGGCCTTGAGGTGGACGATCTCGTGCGTGAACATCCACACGTACAGCACGACGATCTGCGCCCCCACCGCAGCCACCAGCCCGCGCCACCCCCACGCTAGCGACGCGATGACCCACGGGACCCACGTCAGCGTGGCGACGATGACGTCGAGCCACGGCGCGGCGCAGCAGGCGTCGGCGATGCTACGGCCGCGGGAGCCGAACCGCCCGACAAAGCTCAGGAACACCACGAGCGCGCCCAGCGCGATCAGCACCGCGAGGAATGTCGCTTTCATGCCCGCAGGGTAGCGGCGCCCCCGGAAGATGCCCCCGGAAGTTGCCCCCCGGGGTATACCCACCAGATCGATCGACGCACGTCGGGATGACGTGCCACGTTGGCCGGCGTTCGCTGGTTCCGGGGGTTCTGGGTGCGGCCCGGGCTCAGGCCAGGGCGACGCGCGAGTGCTCGATCATGAGGCGCATGCGCCGGGGGATGAGCAGGTTGGCCTCCGACTCGGCGGAGTCGCCGCGGGGCTCGACGGCGGGTGTCGTCGTCGGAGCGCTCGGCCGGGCGGCTGTGGCCGATGCGCCTGCCGCGAGCCACACGCCCCCGAGGCTGCAGGCCCCGGCGACGATGAGGATCGGGATGGCTCGTTTGCGACACATGTGGGCTCGGCCCATCGCGGCCGCGGCCACGGGGGTGGCGTTGGTCTGGACCATGGGAATTCTACATCGGCATCGGGCCGGGGCCAGCAAAGGCGTAATCCCGATCGCCGCGCCGATAACACCCGGCGGACGCCCCCGCCGCTGCCCCTCGACGCCCACCAGCCGCCCGCACGACCCACGCGCCGACGCGGCGAACGCACTGCCAGCCCGATTTTTCGTACCATGTCCCGCCCTCCCGGCGGGCCGCGAGGACGACCACAACACCCTGCCCGTCGCCGAACGGGCCCTCCCCCGCCGACCCTACCCGGAGCCCACGCGATGACCCCTGATTCGATCCTGATGGACGCCGAGATGGCGATGGAAAAGGCGCTCGACTACCTCAAGAACGAGCTGCGCGGCCTGCGCACGGGGCGCGCCAGCACGGCCCTCGTCGAATACATCAAGGTCGATTACTACGGCTCGCCCACCGACCTCAAGTCGCTGGCCTCCATCAGCGTGCCCGAGCCCAGCCAGATCCTCATCAAGCCCTTCGACGCCGGCGCGATGAACGAGATCCGCAAGGCCATCGAGACCTCCGACCTCGGCCTCAACCCCATGGCGGACGGCAAGCAGATCCGCATCAACATCCCGGCGCTCTCGGGCGACCGTCGCAAGCAACTCGTGGCGCACGCCAAGAAGGTCGGCGAAGAGGCCAAGGTGACGCTCCGCAACGCCCGGCGCGACGCCAACAAGCACGCGGACAACCTGAGCAAGCAGCCCGGCACGAACTACCCCGAGGACGAGATCGAGACGCTCAAGAGCGAGATCCAGGACCTGCTCAAAAAGCACGAGGGCGTGGCCGACACGCTCGTCGAGGACAAATCCAAGGAAATCCTCACGGTCTGACGCCCCCCCCGGAAGCGGTCTGATCCACGCTATTGGCTATGGGCAACGCTCTGCGCGCCGGAGACGCCGCGCTTCGCACTACCATTCCGCGCGAAAAAAAGCCCCCGAGCGGCGGTGGGATCCGCTCAGGGGCAGGGCGTTGAAGGGACGCTTGCTCGCGGCCCCGTTGCGGGGCGGCGCGTCCCTTCAGGTGGGGTCGGTGCGCCCGCGTCGGCGGTCGTGGCCGGACGCGGGGCGTGGCTCTGTGCGCGCCGGCTCCGCCGATGCGCCGAAAAGAAAAACCCGAGGGAGCGCCCCGTCATGGGACGTCTGGGATCGCCCACGCACTCCTTGGCCTCCGGCCTTCGTGCGCGAGCGGGGTCTAGAACGCGTGCGGTCCGGTCCGTGCAACCGCACGCGTGACGGGGATCCTTCCGCTCGCCGACCGCGTACGCCGGCATGCACGGGGACGCCCCCCTCGGTTCGTCGGGCTCGATCGGAGCATCGAGCCCTTGTGTCGCTATCCGCTGTTCGTTCTCCTGACGGCTTCAGCCGCGTGTGGGAGTGTTGAAGAACCGGTACGTAGACGGCCGCGTCGGCGCGCCCCGCTCGGGAGCGATTCGCGCCGACGCGCGTGTGTCGTGATCAGCTGCACCCCATGCTGTGCCCGCAGTTGAGGCACTTGTAGCACGCGCCGTTGCGCACGGTGATCGTGCCGCACACCTCGCACGCGGGGGCATCGCCCTGGCAGTCGCGCATTGCGTCGGACAGGGTGCTCACCAAGGGCTGCAGCGCGCCGCCGTCGGCGGATCGGGTCGCGACGCGGTGCGGCGCGGGCCTCGTATCGCCGGCCCCGACGCGGGGCGCATCGTCGTCGGACCGCAGGCGGGAGGCGCCCGCGGCGCGATCGGTCATCGACTTCTCCTCGCTCGGGCGCTTGGGCGCGTTCGCCTCGCGGTAGCCGGGGATGAACTGCATGCCCATCCAGCGGAAGATGTAGTCCACCAGCGACTTGGCGAAGGGGATCTCGCGGTTGGCTGTCATGCCCGCGGGCTCGAAGCGCTGGTGCGTGAACTTGTTGACGAGGCTCTCGATGGGCACGCCGTACTGCAGGGCCACGCTCGTCGCGGTGCCCAGCGAGTCCATCAGCCCGCCGATCGTGGAGCCTTCCTTGGCCATCGTGATGAACAACTCGCCGGGCTTGCCGTCCTCGTACAGGCCGACGGTCAGGTAGCCCTCGTGCCCGGCGATGTTGAACTTGTGCGTGAGCGACGAGCGCGTGTCCGGCAGGCGACGGCGCATCGGGCGCTGCAACGCCGCGGCGTTGCGGTCCACCAGCACCTTCGCCTCCGCGACGTACGCGCCGTTCTCGCTCGCCTTCGCCGCGGCCTTGGCGATGCGGGCCACGCCGTCGGCGACTTCCTCGCGGGCGAGGTCGAGCTCTTCAAGATCGTCGTCCTCGTCGCTCAGCAGTCGCACAGAGGCGTCGTCCATTCCTCCCCCGGCCTCCTCTGCGTCCCCGGCGGAGTCGGCGGATTCGCTTTTTGAGGACAGGGGCTGGCTCAGCTTGCACCCGTCGCGGTACAGCGCGTTGGCCTTGAGCCCCAGCTCCCACGAGAGGCGGTACGCCGACATGATGTCGTCCACCGTGGCCTCGTGCGGCAGGTTGATCGTCTTGCTGATGGCGCCGCTGATGAACGGCTGGGCCGCGGCCATCATGCGGATGTGCCCCTCGGGGGCGATGAAGCGACGGCCCTTGCGCCCGCACTTGTTGGCGCAGTCGAAGACGGGCAGGTGCTCCTCGCGGAGGTGCGGGGCGCCCTCGATGGTCTGCGTGCCGCAGATCTTCTCGTTGAGCGCCTCGATCTGGGCCGCGTTCAGCCCCAGCGTCTTGAGCAGGTTGAAGGAGGGATCGGCCTTGGCCTTCGCCGCGTCGACGCCCACCGCGGCCAGGGCCGCGTCGCCGATGGTCCACGCGTTGAACGCGAAGCCCAGCTCGAAGACGCCGGGGAGCGCTTCGCGCACGGTCTCGAGCGTCTCGGGCGTGAGGCCCTTGGCCAGCAGGAACTCCTCGAACGTGCACGGCGACTTGGCGCCGGGCATCGGGACGTCCAGCCGCAGCGCCCCGAGCACGTACGTCATCATGTCGCGCACCTGATGGTCGCTGTACCCCAGCGCCACCAGCGCCGGACGCAGCGAGGCGTTGGCGATCTTGAAGTAGCCGCCGCCGGCGAGCTTCTTGAACTTCACCAGCGCGAAGTCCGGCTCGACGCCCGTGGTGTCGCAGTCCATCAGCAGGCCGATGGTGCCCGTGGGGGCGATGACCGTCACCTGAGCGTTGCGGTAGCCGTGCTCCTCGCCCAGCTCCAGCGCCTCGTCCCACGCGACGGTGGCGCGCTCGAGCAGCGCAGCGCTGTTGGCCAGCAGGCGACGGCTCGCGTCGGTGACCAGCGCGTGGTCGATGGGCACGGGGCTGATGCGCAGGTCCTCGTAGCCCTCAGCGCCCACCGTGTTGCGGGCCACGCCGTGGGCGGCGCGCCGGTGGTTGCGGATGACCCGCAGCATCTCGTCCTTGTTCTTGGTGAACCCGGCGAAGGCGCCGTGCTCCGACGCCATCAGCGCCGACTGCCGGTAGGAGCGCCCCGTGAGGATCGAGGTCAGCATCGCGCACACGGCGCGGCCTTCCTCCGAGTCGTAGGGGATGCCCGCCTGCATCAGCATGGCGCCGAGGTTGGCGTAGCCGAGGCCCAGCGTGCGGAACTCGTACGACAGCCGCGCGATCTCGCGGCTGGGGAACGCCGCCATCAGCACGCTGACCTCGAGCACGATCGTCCACAGGTCGATCGCGTGCTCGTAGCCCTGCACGTCGAACGTGCGGGTCTGCGAGTCGTAGAACTTCAGCACGTTGATCGACGCGAGGTTGCACGCCGTGTTGTCGAGGAACATGTACTCCGAGCACGGGTTGCTGGCGTTGATCCGCCCCGACGACGGGCACGTGTGCCACGCGTTGATCGTCGAGTCGTACTGCACGCCGGGATCGGCGCAGCGCCACGCGGCGAAGCCGATCTGGCGCCACAGGTCCGCCGCCTTCACCACCTTCGCGACCTCGCCGTCGATGCGCCGGGTCAACTGCCAGTCCTCGTCGCCGTCCACCGCGTCGAAGAACGCGTCGGGGATGCGCACGGAGTTGTTCGAGTTCTGCCCGCTGACGGTGTAGTACGCCTCGCCGTTGAAGTCGTAGTCGAGGTTCAGGCCCAGCCGCTTGGCCGCCGTCCGCTGCGACTCCTCGAGGTGCTTCATGCCCTCGACCATCGCCGCGACCTTGATCTCCTCGCGCACCTTCCAGTTGATGAACTGCTCGATGTCGGGGTGGTCGAGGTCCAGGCAGACCATCTTCGCGGCCCGACGCGTCGTCCCGCCGCTCTTGATCGCCCCGGCCGCGCGGTCGCCGATCCGCAGCCACGACATCAGCCCGGAGGACTTCCCGCCGCCGCTGAGCGACTCGTTCTCCGCCCGCAGTCGTGAGAAGTTGGTGCCCGTGCCCGAGCCGTACTTGAACAGGCGCGCCTCGCGGACCCAAAGATCCATGATGCCGCCGCTGTTGACCAGATCGTCCTCGACGCTCTGGATGAAGCACGCGTGGGGCTGCGGGTGGGTGTAGGCGTCCTTCGCCTTCTCGACCTTGCCCGACGCCGGATCGACGACGTAGTGCCCCTGCGCCGGCCCGGTCACGCCGTACGCCCAGTTCAGCCCGGTGTTGAACCACTGCGGCGAGTTGGGCGCCGCGACCTGGTGCACCAGCATCCACGCGAGCTCGTCGTAGAACGCCTGCGCATCCTCGGCGGTGTCGAAGTAGCCGTGCTCCTCGCCCCAGTGGCGCCAGCACCCCGCGAGGCGGTGGATCACCTGCCGCGCGCTGCGCTCGGGGCCCATCACGGGCTTGCCGTCCTCATCGAGGATCGGCTCCCCCTGCGCATCCACCTGCGGCACGCCCGCCTTGCGGAAGTACTTGCTCACCATGATGTCGGTGGCGAGCTGACTCCACGTCGAGGGCACCTCGGCGTCGTCCATCTGGAAGACGACGGAGCCGTCGGGGTTGGAGATCTTGGACGACCGCTTGACCCATTCGACGGAGGAGAAGGGGGAGGCGGAGGGGGTGGTGAATTTGCGGGTGATCTTCATTTTTCGACCCGTGTCTCTGTATCGGTGAACCGGAGGCATCAAGGCATCGAGGCATCAAGGCATCGAGCAGAGCGTCACCGCTCGACCCCTCGTATCAGCCCCGCCAGGACACGCTCCGTTTCAGCCAGTTCGTCAAGGATTTGCTTCGCCGCGTCCTGCGGCACGTATTCGAGTTCGTTCGCCAACAACAACTGCGTCTCAAGCTCGTACAACGAGCCCCGCGCGACTTTGAGGAATCGCACGTAATCGTTCGTGCTCCCTCTGCCGTACCCCTCCGCGATGTTGCTCGGGACGGAGACGGCGCTCCGGCGCAACTGAGAAATGAGTCCGAACCGCTCGTTGTCCGGCATCGATTTCGTGAGCCGATACACACTGATTCCGAGCGTGAATGCTTTCTGCCATGCGATCAGGTCCCGATACGTGTTGACTTGGGCACTCAATGATCAGCATCCCCAACACATCTGCTTGATGCCTCGATGCCTTGTTGCCTCGATGCCTTCTTCAATCCACCATCGGCAACGTCAGCCCCGCCTGATCCTGATACTTCCCCTGCTTGTCCGCGTACGAAACCGCGCACGTGCGCTCGCCGCGCAAAAACACCAACTGCGCGATCCCCTCGTTCGCGTACACCTTGGCCGGCAGCGGCGTGGTGTTGCTGATCTCGATGGTGATCTTGCCCCGCCACTCGGGTT
>RECZ01000167.1 GCA_007693765.1 Phycisphaerales bacterium
GAGAAGGGCATCAGGGATTGGGCATTAGGCACTTGGGGAAGAAGGGATCGAGGGATCTAGGCATCGAGCAGAGGGGAGGAGTGGTGGGCTCTTGCCCCTCTGCTTTATGGGGGAGAGGGGAGGAGGGAGAAGTAGGGGGGGAGGACACGGGCGGGACGCCCGTGCCACTAGGTTGGGGAGGGAAGAGGAGGGAAGAGGAGGGAAGAATGGGGGTGGTGATGGGGGGGCGGGTTTGGGTGGTACATTCGGGGGGTGAATATTTCTGACATGACGTTGATGGGTGTGCGCGACGCGGTTGCGGCGGGGGAGGTTTCGGCGGTTGAGGCCGCGGAGGCGTCGTTGTCGCGCATCGATGCGCACGACGGGGCGGTGCGGGCGTTTGTGGAGGTGCACGCGGAGCGGGCGCTCGCGCGGGCGCGGGAGGTCGATGCGCGGATCGCGGCGGGGGAGCGGGTGGGGGCGCTGGCGGGTGTTCCGGTGGCGCTGAAGGACAACATGTGCACGTCGTGGGGGCGCACGACGTGCTCGTCGCGGTTTCTGGAGGGGTACGAGTCGCCCTACGACGCGACGGCGACGAAGCGGTTGCTCGACGCGGGCGCGGTGATCGTGGGCAAGACGAACATGGACGAGTTCGCGATGGGCTCGTCGTGCGAGAACTCGGCGTTCTTCCCGACGCGCAACCCGTGGGACACGACGCGTGTGCCGGGGGGGTCGTCGGGGGGTTCGGCGGCGTGCGTGGCGGCGCGGATGGTCAGCGCGTCGCTGGGGTCGGACACGGGGGGTTCGATCCGGCAGCCGGCGGCGCTGTGCGGGCTGGTGGGGGTGAAGCCGACGTACGGGCGGGTGTCGCGGTACGGGCTGGTGGCGTTCGCGTCGAGCCTCGATCAGATCGGCCCGATGACGCGCACCGTCGCGGACAGCGCGCTGCTGATGAACGTGCTGTGCGGCGTGGACCCGCACGACGCGACCAGCGCCAACGTGGAGACGCCGGACTTCCTGCGCGATCTTGAGCGCCCGGTGGAGGGGCTGCGGCTGGGCGTGCCCACGCAGGCGTGGGACGAGCGGAACCACCCGGAGTCGACGCGGGTTTTGCGGGAGGCGATGGAGGTGTACCGGGGGCTGGGGGCGGAGATCGTGGAGATCGGCCTGCCGCGGATGGAGTACGGGATCGCGGCGTACTACATCATCGCGCCGGCGGAGGCGTCGTCGAACCTGGCGCGGTTCGACGGGGTTCGGTACGGGCGGCGCGCGGCGCTCGGGCGCGACGAGGACCTGGCGGCGCTGTACGCCAGGAGCCGCGCGGAGGGGTTCGGCCAGGAGGTGCAGCGGCGCATCATGCTGGGCACGCACGTGCTGAGCAGCGGGTACTACGAGGCGTACTACCTGACGGCGCTCAAGGCGCGCAGGCTCATCAAGGCGGACTTCGACGCGGCGTTCGCGAGCGGCGAGGGCGGCCCGGGCGTGCACGCGGTGCTGATGCCCGCGACGCAGGGGCCGGCGTTCCGGCTGGGCGAGAAGACGGACGACCCGCTGGCGATGTACTTCGAGGATCTCTACACGGTGACGGCGAACCTCGCGGGGATCGGGGCGCTGTCGATGCCGGCGGGCTTCGCGAAGGGCGCGGGCAGCGACGGCGAGGACCTGCCGCTGGGCGTGCAGTTGATGTGCGCGCCCTTCGACGAGTCGCGGATGCTGCGGATCGCGCGGATGTTCGAGCGCGAGACGGGGCACGGGGAGCGCGGGCCGGGGATGTGATGGGGGTTGTGTTGGGGGCGGGGTGAAATCGGCGTGCGGCGGTTCGGAACTGGTGGGTGGTCGCGGTGTGGCGGGGCAAAGGAGGTTTCGGATGGTGCGGATGCTGTGCGCGATGATCGTGGTGGTGTGCGCTTCGGTGTGCCATGGCGCGGTGGAGCGCTGGGCGGGCGAGGTGTCGCTGCCGGGGATGAAGCTGGAGTTCACCGTGGAGTTCACGCCCGACGAGGGGGGCGACGGGCACGCGGCGGCGATCTCGATCCCGATGCAGGGGGTCGCGGGGTTGGCGCTGGAGCGCGTGGTGTACGACGATGCGCGGGTGTCGTTCTTTCTGGGCGGTGGGGCGCAGGCGCTGTTCGAGTGCGAGCGTGTGGACGCGGACTCTGCGCGGGGCGAGTTGCGGCAGAGCGGGCAGGTGTTCCCGGTGTCGATGACGCGCCTCGCGCCGGATGCGCCCGAGCCCGGGCCGCGCAGGCCGCAGATGCCGGAGCGGCCCTTCCCGTACGACGAGCACGAGGTGGAGTACGTGAACGCGGAGGACGGCGTGCGTCTGACGGGGACGCTGAGCGTGCCGCGGGGCGATGGGCCGCACCCGGCGGTGGTGTTGCTGACGGGGTCTGGGGCGCACGATCGGGATCAGACGATCTTCGGGCACAAGACGTTCCTGGTGCTGTCGGATCATCTGGTGCGCGCCGGGATCGCGACGCTGCGCGCCGACGATCGGGGCGTGGGCGGTTCGGGGGGCTCGGTGCCGGATACGACGGTGGGCGCGCTGGCGGGCGATGCGCGGGCGGCGTTGGCGCTGCTGCGCACGCGTCCGGAGATCGACGGGGACCGGCTGGGGCTGATCGGGCACAGCGAGGGGGGGATGCTGGCGCCGATGGCCGCGGCTGAGGAGGGCGAGGGCGTGGCGTTCATCGTGCTGCTGGCGGCGCCGGGGATGTCGGGCCGCGCGGTGATGGAGGCGCAGATGGTGGACCTGCTGGAGGCGGCGGGCGCGCCGGAGGACTTTGTGGCTCGCAACAGCGAGTTGCAGCGCGCGATCTTCGATCGGTTGGCGGAGGGCGCGCCGGAGGACGCGGTGCGCGAGGCGGTGCGGGCGCTGGTGGAGGCGCAGGCGCCGCCGGGCACGGACGGCGCGACGTTGGAGGGCGTTGTGGACCAGCAGTTGGCGGCGGTGCAGACGGTGTGGTTCCGCTCGTTCCTGGTCAACGATCCGGCGCGGTGGTTGGCGCGGGTGGCGTGCCCGGTGCTGGCGCTGAACGGGTCGCTCGACTTGCAGGTGCACGCCGCGACGAATCTCGGACTGATCGAGGCGGCGCTGACGAACTCGGCGGACGTGACGACGCGGGAGTTGCCGGGGCTGAACCACATGTTCCAGACGGCGCAGCGCGGCACGGTGGACGAGTACGCGTTGATCGAGGAGACGATTGCGCCGGCGGTGTTGGAGGCGGTGACGGCGTGGATCCTGGAGCGGGCGGGGCGGTGAGCGGCGCGCTCTCGGGCGCGGCGTGTTGACGCTGCGCAAAAACACGCGTCGCCGCCGTGGGCCCTCCGTGGGCCTGATGGCGGCGACGCGTCGCACATGAGGACGCCGATTGGTGCGCACGAAGCGCGTGATCCGTGGGCGCGTGGCCCGCAATATCCGCGCCCGCGATGGCTCGCGGGCGCGGATGAGACGCTTGCACGTCGCCCCCCGGATTCCCCCGGATTCCCCGGGGGTGTCGCCGCCGAGGGTCCTCGGGACGTCTCCGGGTCCCTCTCCCCCGCGGGACGGCGCCTGGACCGTCGTTCGCCGTAGATTCGAGCGGCGAGGATGGACGGTCGGGGCGTCGCGTCGTGCGCGGATGTTCGTGTGCGCCGCGTGTTGGGCCGCACCGTGTGAAGGGTGCGATGCGTCGGCGTCGGGGGCAACGCGGGCGCGGCGAAAGGCGGGCGCATCGGGTGCGGCTGTGCGGGTTGCGCGGCGTGTGCGGGCGGATCAGCGAACCGGCGCGGGCTGCTGCTGCGTGAGGCAGTGGATCGTGCCCAGCCCCCAGACCATGTCGAGGCAGTGGACGCCGATGGTGGGGCGGTCGGGGAAGAGGTCGGCGATGGTGTTGAGGGCGACGCGGTCGTTGGGGTCGTTGAAGGTGGGCACGAGGACGCAGGCGTTGCAGACGTAGAAGTTGGCGTAGGAGGCGGGGAGGCGCTGGCCCTCGAAGACGACGGGCTGGGGGTAGGGCACGGTGACGACGTGCAGGCCGGCGTCGCCGAGGCGGGCTTCGTTCTCGAGGCTGGCGGCGTGGTTGTCGTCGGCGGGGTCGTCTTCGTAGGCGAGCAGGACGGTCTCGGCGCCGGCCTCGCCGAGGGGGCCGACGGGGGGGACGAAGCGGGCGATGTCGTCGATGTGGCCGTGGGTGTCGTCGCCGACGCAGCCGGCGCCGAGCCAGACGGTGCGTTCGGCGCCGAGCCAGCGGGCGAAGGCGCGTTCGTAGTCCTCGCGCGAGAGGCCGGGGTTGCGCGCCTGTGTGCGCTGGTCGAGCAGGCACTCTTCGGTGACGAGGACGACGCCGTCGCCGTTGGCGTCGATGGCGCCGCCTTCGAGGACGAGGGGCTGGTCGTTGTCGGGGCGCGTCGCCTGCGCGATGGGCAGGCCCGTGGTCTTGGCGACGAAGTCGGGCACGCGCTGGTCGTGGGCGTAGTTGTCGTACTTGGCCCAGGCGTTGAAGCGCCAGCGCACGGCCTCGACGGCGCCGTCGCTGGTGCGCACGAAGGAGGGCGCGCTGTCGCGCAGCCACGAGCGGTCGGTGGGGCAGACGTGCAGGCGGACGTTGTCGTTGATGGCGTGGGCGCGTTCGAGGATGTCGCGCACACCGGCGGCGTGCTCGGGGGAGTTGCAGAGGACCTCGACGCGCTCGCCGCGGCGGGGGGCGTCGTCGGCGCCGGCGATGCGCCGGACGATCTCGGCCATGACCCAGGGGATGGACTCGAACTTGCCGGGCCAGTCGTCCTCGTGGTGGGGCCAGGCGAGCCAGGTGGCGTCGTGGCGCTCCCACTCGGCGGGCATGACGCGTTTGCGGCTGTGGTTGGGCATCGGGTCTATTGGTTGCGCGTGGGGCGGGGCGCGGGCTCAGCCGTTGCCGAGCCAGCGCTGGGTGAGGGGCTGGAAGGCGTCGACGCGGCGGTCGCGGAAGAAGGGCCAGTGGCGGCGTGTGTCGTCGATCATGCGCCGTGGGCACTCGACGACGAGCACGTGCTCCTCGTCGACAGGGGATTCGGCGACGACGCGGCCGAAGGGGTCGGCGACGAAGGAGGAGCCGAAGAAGTCGATGCCGCCGGTGCCGGGCTCGGGCTCGTGGCCGGTGCGGTTGACGGCGGCGACGAAGAGCTCGTTGGAGATGGCGTGGGCGCGCTGCACGGTGCGCCAGCCGTCGCGGTGGTCCTCGCCGAACTCGGCTTTTTCTTCGGGGCGCCAGCCGATGGCGGTGGGGTAGAAGAGGACCTCGGCGCCGAGGAGGGCGGCGATGCGGGCGTTCTCGGGGTACCACTGGTCCCAGCAGATGAGCGGGGCGACGCGGGCGTGGCGCGTGTTCCAGACGCGGTAGCCGCTGGCGCTGACGCAGTTCTTGGCGGTGCCGGGCGCGGGGGGCTCGGCGTCGCCGGGGGCGAAGTAGAACTTCTCGTAATAGAGGGGGTCGTCGGGGATGTGCATCTTGCGGTAGACGCCGAGGAGCTCGCCGTCGGCGTCGATAACGGCGGCGGAGTTGTGGTAGACGCCCGGCGCCCGGCGTTCGAAGATGGGGGCGATGAGGACGACGTTGTGCTGCTTGGCGGCGTCCTGGCACTTCTTGATGGTGGGGCCGGTGTCGGGGGCGAGGATGGGCTCGGCGATGTCGAAGAGGGCGAAGTCCTCGCGCTTGCAGAAGTAGGTGGCGTTGAACATCTCCTGGAGGCAGACGATGTGGGCGCCCTTGGAGGCGGCCTCGCGGACGCCGTCGAGGGCGCGGCGGACGTTGTCGTCGCGGTCTTCGGTGCAGCGGCGCTGGACGAGGCCGACGGTGAAGTTGGTGTCGCGTGTGGGCATGTTCGGATCATAAACGCCGCGTGGCGGCGAGGGGGGCGGGCCGGGCGGTCGTCGCGGGGCTTGTGGGGGGTATGCTGAGGGGATGAGCGAACACGAACACGCGAAAGGTCCCGCGGCGGAGGGCGCACCGGCGCCGGCGGCGCCGACGACGAAAGACGCGGCGAGCGCCGGCGCGTCCGACGCCGGCAAAGGCAAGCGCGACGACGACGGCCGGTATAAGCGCGAGGAACTGGTGCGCGCCGGGTGGTTCGGGTGGCAGGTGCCGGCGACGGTGGGGGCGACGACGCTGGTGATGGCGTGCGTGCTGGGCATGATCTACGCGCAGCAGTCGTCGCGGATGACGAGCACGCCGCGTATGTCGACGCTGGAGGCGGTGCTGTGGACGCTGCTGGGCGGGCCGGTCTTCGCGGCGCTGGGCGTGGCGGCGTTGTGGATCGGCGCCAAGGCGGCGGGCAAGCGGCTGGGCGATGTGCGCCTGGGGGCGTCGCGGATGCTCGGCGCTGTGGGGGTGGCGATGGTGGTGTGGGCGGTGGGGCCGTTCGTGGTGAAGATCGAGCCGGTGGAGTTGCTGCTGAGCGCGCTGGTGTACGCGGGCGTGGTGTGGAGCGTGTTCCGCGTGAATCGGCGCACGCTGGCGATCGTCGTTGGCGCGCATCTGTTGCTGTGCGCGATGCTGATCGTGTTCATCGCGTACGTGCTGCCGAGGTTGTTCTGACGTGGCGGGCGCGGTGTGGCTGAATGGCGACTTTGTGGCGCGCGACGACGCGCGGGTGAGCGCGTTCGACGCCTCGGTGCAGCACGGCGTGGGGCTGTTCGAGACGATGCTGGCGGTGCGGGGGCGGGTCTTCCGGTTGCACGATCACCTGGCGCGGTTGCGGGGCTCGGCGCAGGAGCTGGGGCTGACGGAGTCGCTGCGGGTGAACGCGCTGGGCGAGGCGGTGCGGCTGGTGGCGGAGCGCGCGGGGCTGGAGCGGGCGCGGATCCGTCTGACGCTGACGGGCGGCGACCTGAACATGCTTTCGTCGACGGCGCGGGGGCCGTCGACGCCGACGGTGCTGATCGTGGCGCAGCCGGCGACGGCGTACCCGGAGGCGATGCTGGAGCGCGGCGGCGGGGCGATGATCGCCGAGCCGCGGCTGAACCCGCTCGACGCGTTCGAGGGGCACAAGACGATCAACTACTGGCGCCGGCTGCGGGAGCTGCAGCGGGCCGCGGCGAACGGGATGGACGAGGCGATCTTCCTGCAGGTGACGAACCACGTGGGCGGGGGCGCGGTGAGCAACCTGTTCATCGTGCGCGCCGGCGCGCTGGCGACGCCGATCGCGCGGGGGGAGGAGGACCCCAGCCCCGCGGCGCTGCGCAGCCCGGTGCTGCCGGGCGTGACGCGCGGCGCGGTCATCGACTTCGCGGACGCGATGGGCGTGGGGTGCGACAAGCGGATGCTGGCCATCGACGACGTGCTCGACGCCGACGAGGCGTTCCTGACGAACTCGGGCTGGGGCGTGCTGCCGCTTGTGCGCGTGGAGGGCAAAGCGATCGGCGACGGGACGCCGGGCGAGGTGACGCGGTCGCTGCGCGAGAAGTGGGCGGAGGCGGTCGAGGACGATGCGGACGACGCGGTGTGAGCGGTCGGCGCGGCGCTGCGGGGGGTTGGTGGCGGAGTGTGGGCGGTGTCGGGTAGCGTTGTGCGCATGAGCGAGAACCCGTACGCGGCGTACCCCTCCCGGGGGCAGACTTTCGACGATCAGAACGGCGCTCCGCAGGAAACACGCGTGAGCGTGCTGGCGGTGCTGGGCTTCGTCTGCGCGGTCGTGTGCTGCGTGCCGGGGCTGAGCGTCGCGGCGATGTTCCTGGGGCTGGCGGGGTATCTGACGATCAACGGCTCGCGCGGGCGCGTGACGGGCAAAGGGCTGGCGGGCGCCGCGATGATCATCGGGCTCGTGGTGACGGTGATCTGGGGCGCGGTGCTGTGGGGCGTCGGCGGGACGCTGTCGATGTACCAGACGCGGATGCTGGGCGGCACGGAGACGTTCATCGAGCGGGCCGCGGCCGGGGACATGCAGGGCGCGCGCGGCGTGCTGGCGCCGAGCGCCGACGCCAACGTCACCGACGAGGAGATCGCGGCGTTCGTGGCGGTGCTGGAGCGTGAGTACGGGGCGCACGTCGGGTCGAAGCGCGGGTTGATTGAGTTGATCAACGCCTTCAGCGCCGCGACGGGCGGGCGCGCGGATCGTTTCCAGATCGACACGCAGGTGCCCTTCGTGCCGGCGCCGCTGGTGGGCGACCGGGGCACGGCGCTGGCGCTGGTGTGTTTCGACGCGGCGTCGTTCGGGCGCGATCAGACGTTCGAGATCACGGACATCGTGGTGCTGCTCCCCGACGGGCGGGCGATGACGATGCGGGCGACGGGCCCGGGCCTGAACCTGGCGCAGGACATGGGCGCCACGCCGGTGCACGCGCCGGCGGTGCTGCTGGAAAGTGCGCCGACGCCCCCGGAATTACCCGCCCCCCCCCCCCCCCCCCCCCCCCCCGGGCTGCCCTCGGAACTGCCCTCGGAACTGCCCTCGGAACTCCCCCCGGCGCCGCAGTAAATACACGCGTCGTTGGTCTGGATGATTGTGCGGGCGCTGTCGGTGTCGCCGGTGGTCGCGCAAACGTCAGGTGCGGACGCTGACGAGCATGGCGAGGGCGATGGGCGCGAGGGCCATGGCGGGGATGAAGACGCCGAGCCACGCGGGGAGGCCGGGGACGGCGGCGGCGGGCCCGACGGCGGCGCCGACGAGGGCGATGGCGGCGACGGGGGCGCAGCGCGTGGTCTGGAGGATCATGTTGCGCGGCTCGCGGACGAGGAAGAAGGGGATGGCGATGGCGAGCGCCAGGAGGTTGCCGATCCAGGTGGAGAGGCGGCCGTACTGGAGGCGCTGGAAACGGTCGCGGGCGTCGTCTTCGAGTTGCTCGTTGGCGAGGGTGCGGCGGATCTGGCGCCAGGAGAGGTTCTGGCCGAAGCCGTCGAAGCGTCGGACGACGAGCGAGGTGGGGTCGATGTCGGTGTCGAGGCGTTCGATGGGGCGTGTGCGGGTGTCGATGGAGCCGGTGGGGCCGGTGGGGCCGGCGCGGGTTTCGGCGCGGGCGTTGGTGAGGGCCCAGCCTTCGCCGTCCCAGCGGGCGCTCTCGGCGCGGATGCGTCGGGCGATGCGCCCGGCGCCGTCGCGCTCCCAGACGTGGACGTCGAGGAGGGTGTTGTTTTCGGCGTCGAAGACGCGGGCGTAGAGGATGCGTCCGGCGCTGTCGCGGAGGAGGGCGACCTCGAAGGGCTCGATGGAGCGGCGGAGGGCGTCGCCGTGGCCGCGGGTGAGCAGGTGGGCGACGCGGGGGATGAGGAGCTCCTGGTTCACGGCCTGCACGCCGGTGATGAGCAGGGCGACGACGAAGAAGGGGCGCGCGATGCGCTGGAGGCTGAGCCCGCTGGCGAGGGCGGCGACGAGTTCGCGCCGGCGCACGAGTTGGGCGCAGGTGAAGCCCATGGCGGCGACGAGCACCATGCCGTAGAGGTGCCCGAAGAGCTGCAGCGTGCGGGGGCCCCAGAGGTCGATGATCCAGAGGATGGTGGCGACGGTGACGCGGAGGCGCGACTCGCTGCTGGAGATGTCGGCGCCGGCGTCGAAGAAGCGGGCGAGGTTGAGGAGCACGTCGATGGCGACGATGAGCGTGAACATCAGCACGAGCAGCGCCGCGATGTTGAGCAGGTATTGGCGCGCGATGTAGCGGTCGAGGCGGGTCACGCGGCGATCTCCGCGGCGTGGTCTTTGTGGACGTTGGCGTCCAGGACGCGGACGAGTCGGACGATGGCGTAGGCGAGCGCGCCCGCGACGAAGAGGCTGGAGAGGAAGTGGGCGCCGGTGAGCATGCGTGAGAGCGCACAGCCCGCGGCGAGCGCGAGCCACACGGGCGCTGCGCGGGGCAGCAGCCACGCGAGCGTGAATGCGCCGGCGAAGGCGATGGCGGCGTGTGAGCTCGGGAGGTCCATCCCCGAGGTGGAGACGGTTCGCTCGAAGTAGGACCGGAATGCGTGGGCGCCCTCGTTGAGCATGGGGCGTTCGCGCCGGGTGATGAGTTTGAGGAGTTCGGCGAGGAGGCCGGCGGCGAACACGCTGATGAGCACGGCGCCGGCGCGTCGGGAGGCGGCGCGGAGGGTGCGTGCGCCGCGGGCGTCGTGCAGGAAGAAAACCACGGCGACGATGATCCAGACGTAGACAGAGCCCATCGAGCGGAGCGTGTAGTACCACTCGCGTGTGCGCAGTTCGGGGCGGAGCATGACGCTGTAGGCGATGTAGTCGAGCGCGCAGAGGATCGCGAAGCCGACGGCGACGAAGAGGGCGAAGCGTGCCCACCAGCGGCGTGTCGGGGCCGCGCCGGGTGATTCGTGCGGGGTGGTCGTCGTGGGGGTGGTCATCGCGTCGGGCGTCGGCGTGGGGCGTGCTGCGGCCAGCCATGGTATCCGTAGCCGGCGAAGGCGCGCCGGCGGTGCGGGCGCGCGGGCGCGTGGGGCGCTTCGGGGTCGTCGAGGGGATCGATCTCGACGACGCGTTCGAAGGCGCGTGCCCAGCGGTGCTCGTCGGCGCCGAGGAGCAGCGCCGGGCGTCCGCGGAGCGCGGGGTCGTCGAGGCGCGTGTCGGGGAAGAAGTCGTACTGCGAGGGTTGCGCGCCGAGCACGCCGCGTGCGCAGTAGGTGACGGGTTGGCCGGGGAGGTAGAAGGCGAGGAGGCTCGCGGGCCCGTAGGCGGCGGAGATGACGAAGGGTTCGAGGTCGGTTTCGTCGCGGAGGCGCGCGAGCGCGTCGTGCGCGCGGGCGGCGCGTTCGTCGGCGCCCATCAGGCGGTGCAGGGGGACGGCGTCGCCGACGAGCGGGAGGCGCGCGACGAGGTCGAGGCGGAGGGAGAGGATCGCGAAACCGACGGCGACGCCGATGGACCAGTGGAACGCGACCTGGAAGAAGGTCTCGGGTTTGCGCCGGAGGAGGCCGCGGCGGGGTCGGGCGGGGTCGGCGCGCCATTCGTGGACGAGGCGGTGATAGCGCTCGAGTTCGCGCGGCGCGACGGCGCCGACGAGCGCGAAGAGGGAGACGTAGGCGGCGAGGGCCCAGTTGCCCTCGGCGTCGGTGACGAGCGTGACGGCGAGGTAGAAGAGGAGGACGGGGGCGCCGGCGCAGAGGCAGAACACGGCGGCGCGGGCGAGGTCGCGGTCGGCGCGTCGTGCGCGCCACACGCAGAGGAGCGCGGCGGCGATGAGGGCCGCGGCGGGGCCGAGGGCGCCGAGTTGTGCGCCGAGGAACTCGAGCGTCCACATCGGGTCGTAGGCGAGGGCGGCGGCGTCGGGGTGTGTGTCCGGCGGGGGGGCGACGGGGGGTGTGGGGGCGTGTGTGGCGGGGGTGGGGGGGGTGAG
>RECZ01000088.1 GCA_007693765.1 Phycisphaerales bacterium
CTCCTTGAGTTCGGCCTCGCTGCCGGCGCCGACGTTGATCTGGGCGACGCCGCCGCTGAGCTTGGCGAGGCGCTCCTGGAGCTTCTCGGAGTCGTAGTCGCTGGTGGAGCGCTCGATCTCGGCGCGGATCTGGACGACGCGGGCCTGGATGCTCTTGCTGTCGCCGGCGCCCTCGATGACGGTGGTCTTGTCGCTGTCAATCTCGATCTTCTTGGCCATGCCCAGTTGCTTGAGCGAGACCTGATCGAGCTCGACGCCCAGGTCCTTCATCACGGCCTCGGCGCCGGTGAGGACGGCGAGGTCCTGCAGCATGGCCTTGCGGCGGTCGCCGTAGCCGGGCGCCTTGACGGCGCAGACCTGCAGCGTGCCGCGGAGCTTGTTGATGACGAGGGTGGAGAGCGCCTCGCCGGAGACGTCCTCGGCGATGATGAGCAGGGGCTTCTTGGCCGCCATGACCTTCTCGAGGAAGGGCACGAGCTTGGTGACGTTGTCGATCTTGTCCTCGTGGATGAGCACGAGGCACTTCTCGAGCACGACGCGCATGTCGTCGACGTCGGTCACGAAGTTGGGGGAGAGGAAGCCGCGGTCGAACTGCATGCCCTCGACGACGTCGACGGTGGTGTCGAGGCTCTTGCCCTCTTCGACGGTGATGACGCCGTCCTTGCCGACCTTCTCGAAGGCGTCGGCCATGATCTTGCCGATCTCGGCGTCGTTGTTGGCGCTGATGGTGGCGACGTTCTGGATGTCGGCCTTGCCGGAGATGGGCTTGGCCTGCTTCTCGATGTCCTCGCTGACGGCGATGACGGCCTTCTTCATGCCGCGGACGAGGGCGTTGGCGTCCACGCCGCCGGCGACGAACTTCAGGCCGTGCTTGAAGAGCGACTCGGCGAGCACGGTGGCGGTGGTGGTGCCGTCGCCGGAATCGTCCGAGGTCTTGGAGGCGGCCTGCTTCACGAGCATGGCGCCCAGGTTCTCGGCGCGGTCGCGCAGTTCGATCTCGTCGGCGACGCTCACGCCGTCCTTGGTGACGGTGGGGCCGCCCCACGACTTGTCGAGCACGGCGTTGCGGCCGCGGGGGCCGAGAGTGGATTTCACGGCGCGGGCGAGCTTCTCAACCCCTGCGAGCAGGGCCTGACGGGCGTCGTTGTCGAAGGAGAGTTCCTTCACGGGCATAGTTCGCGTCTCCGGTTGTTCCGAGTTTGCTTGGGATGGCTTGTGGGAGGTGGGTCTGGGATGTCGCCGGGGCGTGGCCCGAGTGTGGGCGGGGGCGCCGCGCGGCGGTGTGTGTGGTGCAAGGACCGGGCCACTCGCGCGGGCCTCAACGCGGGGAGGGCGTCGCCGGGCATGGGCGTACGCCCCGGGTTTTGTCGCTGGAAACACGCAGAGCGCGATCCCGGGGGCGCGATGGGGTGTGACAGGGAGCCGCGGGGCGCGGGTGCGGGCTGCCAGTGTGGCAGGGCCCCCGGAAGGCGCTGGGCGGGACTTGAGGGAGCCCGGGGGGGAGCCCGGGGGGGAGCCCGAGGGGGAGTCTGGGGGGTCGGGGACCGTCGGCCTCAGTCGTTGTCGGGACCGCGGGCGCGGGAGCCGAGGATGTCCTTCATGCTGGGGGCGGGCAGCACGACCGAGCGGGCGATCCGCCAGCCGTCCATGACCGCGCTGGCGGCGCCGATGGTGAAGAGCAGCGATCCGACCGCGATGAGGATGGTGCCCAGGTCGGCGACCACATCGCGGAGCGAGGGCGGGCAGGAGCCGGCGAGCAGCCACATCGCATCGCCGGCGAGGACGATCGCCACGGCGACGGCCAGCCCGAGGAGCGTCTGTCGGTCGACGCGCCCTTTCCGCAACGCCAGCGACCGCTGCACCAGCCTGCGGGCGTTGGGGCGCAGGGCGAGGATGATGACCAGCAGCGCGCCGCCGACGACCATGCGCAGCGCGGTGCGGTCGGCGCGGGGCGCGGCGACGAAATACGGCGAGGCCATGCCCGCGTCGATCACCGCGTGGATGCGCCACAACGCCCACGCCAGCGGCACGTACGCGAGCGCGCCCACCACGGCCAGAGCGCTGGCGAGTTTCGGCACCGCCTTCGACGGGCGGATGAAGGCCAGCGCGCCCAAGCCAGACAGCGCCGTGAGCGCGACGAGGAGTCGCGGGATCCAGAGCGGCGTGCCGGGGGTGATGGCGCGCTGCACGACGAATCGCTCGACGAGGTCGATGACCCGGGGCGACCACGCGATGCACGCCGCGAGGAAGCCGCACGACGCCCACAAGACGAGCCCGATGGCGGTGAGTCGCGGGGTGAAGACGGGCTGGAAGGCCTCGGCGTCGGGGTCCACGCGGTAGAGGATGGTGGCGCGGACCGCGGCGCCGCACTCGGGGCAGGAGGCGGTGACGGAGAGGCCCTGAAGGTTGTAGGAGCAGACGTAGCAGGGCAGCGCCCCGCTGAGGGAGAGGCCGATGCGCGTCGGATCGGGCGCGAACCCCGGGTGTTCGTCCTGCCCGTCGGCGTTTGTGGTCGGGTTGTCGTCGCGCGGCGCCTCGGTCACTATGCTGCCCAGTCTACCTATCGAACCGAGCGCCGGACGGGTGCGAAGAGTCAGCCGACACCATGACCGAATCGATCACACGGCTCCGTGACAACATCCAGAGTGTGTTCTACGGCAACAACGCGGCCGTCGATCAGGTGATCTGCTGCCTGCTCGCCCGGGGGCATGTGCTGATCGAGGACGTGCCCGGCGTGGGCAAGACGGTGCTCGCGACGGCTCTGGCCCGCTCGCTGGACTGCTCGTTCAGCCGCATCCAGCTCACCCCGGACATGCTGCCCGGCGACGTGCTGGGGGTGACCGTCTTCGACCGCGACACCGCGCGGTTCGAGCTCAAGCGGGGCCCGATCTTCGCCAACATCGTGCTGGCCGACGAGGTGAACCGCACCACGCCGCGCACGCAGTCGGCGATGCTCGAGGCGATGAACGAGAACAGCGTGTCGATCGAGGGGCGGACGATCGATCTCGAGCAACCGTTCATGGTGGTGGCGACGCAGAACCCGTACGAGTTCGAGGGCACGTACCCGCTGCCCGAGAGCCAGCTCGACCGCTTCCTGATGCGCATCCACGTGGGCTACCCCAGCCCCGAGGACGAGGCCCGCGTGCTGGAGCGTCGGCCCGGGGCGCAGGGCCGGCACGCGGCGGGCGAGGACGAGGCGATCGGCGCCCTGCGCCGCCTCAAGCCGGTGATGAGCCGCGAGGAAGTGTTGGGGCTGCAGGAGCGCGTCGACGGGGTGCGTATGGAGCGTTCGCTCATCGACTACATCATCGCCCTCGGAGCCGCGACGCGGTCGCACGAGGAACTGGAAGTCGGCGTCTCGCCCCGGGGCACGCTCGCCCTCGCCCAGGCGGCGCGAGCCACGGCGGTGCTGCGCGAGCGCGACCACTGCGTGCCGGAAGATGTTTCCGACAACGTGGTGAGCGTCTTCACGCACCGCGTCGTGTGCCGCGCGTACAGCGACAACGGGCACGTGGACACCGGGCGTCGGATCGTCGAGAGCGTGCTCGAATCGGTCGACAGCCCGGCGTGAACACCCCCGCCGCGCCACCCCCCCCACCACCACCACACGCATACGCGGGAGACGACCCATGGCCAGACTCGTCCGACACGAACGCACCGGCCCCATCAAGATCGAGCCGCAGGAGAAGCCCGTCTTCGTGTGCGGCTGCGGGCTGAGCGCGAACTTCCCCTTCTGCGACGGCTCGCACAAGGCGTGCGCACAGGAGCAGACGGGGAAGGTGTACGTCTACGACGGCGACAAAAAGATCGTGGAGGAGCGGGACGAGGCGTAGGCCCCGACCCGCTCGCCCCACGCCCCCCGGAACCCCCGGGAGGCCCGCCACGCCCCCCGGAAGGGATGTCTCGACCGGCGCTCAGAACGAGCGGTTGGCGTCCGGGTTGCAATTGGTGGCGATGTCGCTGTGCCCGATGATCGGGCCGATGGTCCCGAACGCCTGGCCGTAGTTGTCGGTGTTGCTGTTGGCGACGTTGCCCAGCAGGACGTTGCCACTCTGGTCGGTCTTGAAGCCGACGCCGTTGAAGGTCACCATGTTGGCGCGGACGAGGTTCCGCACCCCGACAAGATGGATGCCGATCCCGCCCCCGCTGCGGTCGTTGTTGGTGGAGGCGTTGTCCTCGATAAGGCAGTCTGTCACGGCCGAGATGCCGAACTCGCCGTTGTTGAAGGCGGTGCAATTGCGCACGATCGATCCACCAACCACGCGGATCCCGCCCTGAGCGTTGTTGGTGGCGCTGCACCCAAGAACGGTCGATCCCGTACCGAGGCTGATGCCCACGCCGCCATTGCCCTTGGCGACGACGTTGTTCGCGGTGGCCGGACCAAAGGACTCCACGCCGATGCCGCCGTTG
Organism: Phycisphaerales bacterium; assembly: GCA_007693765.1. Classification (GTDB taxonomy): domain Bacteria; phylum Planctomycetota; class Phycisphaerae; order Phycisphaerales; family UBA1924; genus RECZ01. The sequence continues at coordinate 4,411 of RECZ01000088.1, forward strand.
TCGATCGCGACGCTGTTCTCGATCACGGAGCCGGCGCCGATGCCGATGCCCGTGCTGTTGTTGTTGCGTGACACGCTGTCGCGCACGAGGCCTGATTCGCTCACGACGAGGCCGACGCCCCCGCAGTCGGAGGCGTGGCAATCGACGATGCGTGAGCCCTTGCCGTAGAGGAACAATCCGGCCCCGCCCATGTTGTGCAAACGCAGCCCGTGCGCGTAGACATCGCCGGCGTTGAAGGCCCACACGCCGGAGCCGAATCCACGAATGCTGCCGTTTCGGATCGTGATGTTGCGCCTGTCGTTGATGACCCGAACGCCGTCGGTAAAGCCGCCCTGCCCGACGAGCGTGAAGCCGTTGAGGTCGATCGTGACGTCGTCGGCGTCGACGACGATGCCGCTGATGGGGAGCGTGACGACGATGTCGCCCGTGAGGTAGTACGAGCCGGGCTCGGTGATGAGGTGCTCGAACGTCGCGCCGCCGGGGACGTCGGACATCGGCGTGCGGGCCTCGACTTCGTCCAGCGTCTTCATCGTCGGCGCGACGGGGCCGGCGGGCGGGTCGAGGTCGCCGGCCCGCGCATCGGCGGCGAGCAGCGAGAACAGCAGGCCGCTCAGGGCCAGCGACGGGAGGATCCGGATCGGCTTCATGGGGCGCTCCTTGCGTTGTGTGCGCCACGTCGCGAGGACGCGCTGGACGCGGCGTCCCCCACGTGAAAACGGGCGGCGCGGTGATATTTCCCCATGGTGCGGCGCCCCCTGCCCCGGTGCAAGGATTTTCTCCCCGAATCCCGACCCCACACAACAAAATTCCCGCCCCGAACCCCGGGAAGCGACCGCCGCTATCCTCCGCAGCCTGACGCGGCGCCTCACCCCGCCGCGCGAGGAAACCGACCCCACATGACCCACCAAGGCGACCACCTCGAGCAACAGGCCAAGAACCCCGGCGCGGCTCGCGACGCCGACCTTCTCCAGAAGGCGCAGCAGGGGATCTTCTCCGGCGAAGCGATGTCCTTCTTCGGCCACCCGCGCGGCTTGTTCCTCCTCTTCATCGTGGAGATGTGGGAGCGCTTCTCGTACTACGGCATGCGGGCGCTGCTGGTGCTCTACCTCATCTCCGAGATGAGCCCCGACGCCGCCAACCCCGGGCGCGGCTGGAGCGAGGGCAACGCGTACAAGCTCTACGGCCTCTACACCGGCCTCGCGTACCTGCTGCCGGTGGTCGGCGGGTTCATCGCGGACCGCCTGCTGGGCACGCACCGGTCGATGCTGCTGGGCGGGACGATCATCGCGCTGGGGCACATCGTGCTGGCGGTCTCCGGGCTGGGGGCGCTGGCGCAGAACGACATGGGCATGAGCCTGTTCATCGTCGGGCTCGCGCTCATCATCTTGGGCACGGGCTATTTCAAGCCGACGGTCTCGGTCATGGTCGGGCAGTTGTACCCGCCCGGCGATGCGCGTCGAGACGGCGGGTTCTCGATCTTCTACATGGGCATCAACGTCGGCGCGTTCCTCAGCGCGCTCGGGTGCGGCTTGCTCGGCGAGAAGGTGGGCTGGCACTACGGCTTCGGCGCCGCGGCGGTAGGCATGGTCGCGGGCATGGCGGTGTACATCTGGGGCAAGCCCCGGGTGATGCCGACCGTCGGGGCCGCCCCGGAGAACAAGCCGAACCTCGTGGCGCCGCTGTTCGTCGGGACGCTGATCGTCTCGGCATTGGTCGGCGCGTTCTTCCACTGGGGCGGCTTCGGCGCGCTGGACCGGGCCTCGGTGGCCCTGATGGGCGTGCCCTTCGCCAACTGGTTCGTGCCGCTGACGGTCATCGCGCTGGTGCTGGGTGGTTCGTACTGGTTCGTGATGAAGCAGTTGGCGGACGACCGCGGCCCGGTGACGTGCATCCTGATCTTCGTGCTCTTCAACGCGTTCTTCTGGATCGCCTTCGAGCAGGCGGGCTCGACGCTCAACGTCTTCGCGCTCAACGACACGAACCGCACGTTCTTCGGCTGGGAGATGCCCGCGTCGTGGTTCCAGTCGCTCAACCCGTTCTTCATCATCGTCTTCGCGCCCGTCTTCGCGTGGCTGTGGGCGTGGCTGGGTGAGCGCGGCAAGAACCCGAGCCAGCCGGTGAAGATCGGGCTGGGGCTGATCCTGCTCGGTCTGGGCTACGTCTTCATGGTGTTCGGAGCCATGGGCGTGGCCACGGGGCAGCGCGTCAGCCCGATGTGGCTCTTCATGGCGTACTTCTTCCACACCATGGGCGAACTGTGCCTCTCCCCCACCGGCCTGTCGTTCGTGACCAAGGCGGCGCCGGCGCGGTTCGTCTCGTTCCTGATGGGGATCTGGTTCCTGTCGTCCTTCGTCGCCAACTACGGCGGCGGGCTCGTCGCGGCCACCGTCGAAGGCATCGAGGCGGGCGAGACGACGCTGCCGTGGTCCGGCTGGTTCGAGGAGGGCACGCGGGCGCCGTTCTTCATGCTGTTCGTCGTGTCGTCGATCGGCGCCGGCGTCGTGATCCTGCTCTTCACGCCGATGCTCAAGAAAGCGCTGCGCGGGCGGGGGTAGTCTGGCTGCGTCGCGCACCGATCGTCCGAAAGGGGCTCGCCCATGAACACCGGCGCACAGGACATCCCGCCCCGGGCGATCGACAGCAGACGTGTGAAGGACCGTCGCGCGCTCCGCTTCGAGACCTTCGACGACGCCATCGCCGACGCCCGCCGCTGCGCCGAGGCCGATCGTGCAGGGACGCTCCGGCGCACGGGCAACTGGACCACGGGGCAGATACTCGGGCACCTCGCGTGGTGGATCGACGGCGGGTTCGACGGGTACGACTTCAAGACGCCGTGGATCGTGCGCGTGCTCACCCGCGCGTTCAAGGGCGTGCTGCTCCGTCGCCCCATCGGACCCGGGATGCGGATGCCGGGCGCGCCCGAGGGGACGTACGGCGTCGAGAAGATGTCCACCGAGGACGGGCTGGCGAGGTTCGTCGCCGCGGCGCAGCGTCTCGACCGCGAATGCCCGGATCGCCCCAACCCGGCGCTGGGCCCGCTCACGCACGCACAGTGGAAGCACTTGCACCTGCGTCACGCGGAGCTGCACCTGTCGTTCCTGCACCCGGAGGGGTGAGCGGCGTTGCAATCGCATTGGTTGTGGTGTGGATTCCGGCGCACGGCGTGGCGCCCGGGGCGGCATGGAATCGGAGAGGGGGTAGGACACGGGCGGGACGCCCGTGCCACTAGGTGGGGTAGAAGGGAGAGCATGGCGACGCTGCGCGACGCCATGGCACACGAAGAGAACTGTCGAACGCGCAGACTTAAGACCCACGAATTTCCATCATCGCTGCGCAGAGCCGGGCCGCGACGCGGGCGTTGTCCTTCACCAGCGCGATGTTCGCGCGCAGGGTGGCGCCGCCGGATATCTCGTGCAGGGCCGCGAGGATGCTCGGTGTGGCGTCGCGTCCCCCCGCCCCGCCTTCCGTTTCGACGCGCGATTCGGCCTCGCGCAGCCAGCGCCGCCAATCGTCGGGGGCGATCTCGTCGGCTTCGGGGATGGGGTTGCACACCAGCACGCCGCGCCCGGTGCGCCGGAGTTCGTCGCGCACGAAGCGCGCCATCTCGGGCATGTCGTCGAAGCGGGCGTCCACACGCGCACCGCCGTCGCGCAGGTAGAACGCGGGGAAGGCGTTCGTGCGCCACCCGATCACTGGCGCGCCGATCGTCTCGAACGCCTCGCGCGTGGACGCGACGTCCAGGATCGCCTTCACCCCACTCGACACCACCGCCACCGGGAACCGCGTGAAGGCGAGGATGTCGGCGCTGACGTCCAGCGGCCCGCCCCGCATCTTGTGCACACCCCCCACCCCGCCCGTCGCGAAGACGCGCACGCCCGCCGCCGCGGCGAGCTCCATCGTCGCGCTGACCGTCGTCGCGCACGTGCCGCCGGCGCTGAGGAACACCCCGAGGTTGGATGAGTTCCCCTTCGCCACGCGCTCCATCGCCAGCATCGCGCCGAGTTCCTCGTCGTTCATCCCCACGACCGCCCCGCCCCGCAGCACGCCGACCGTGGCCGGGCGGGCGCCGGCGTCGCGGACGATCGCTTCGAGGTCGCGCGCCAGCGCCGGCGCGGCCTCGCGGGGCACGCCGTGGGCGAGGAGGGTGGTCTCCAGCGCGACGCAGTCTGGTCCGGCGCGGTTGGTGAGATGCACTCTGAACGTCTCCGTCAGTTCGGGGGGGTGCGGCCCGGCATGGTACCCCCGCCTCCTTGCCGCGCGGTTCGCGATGGGTGAGACTGCCCGCCCCTCCCACACGCGCCTCTCCCGCAGGAGCACGACCCGTATGAAACTGCGCCGCCTTCGTTCCCTCGTGTGCGCCGCCGCGCTCGGGGCGTCGCCCTTCGTGGCCCACGCCCAGCCCTTCGGCGCCCCGCCCCCGACGCCCATCGAGGGCATGGCGTACGACGCGCCCTTCTTCCCCGGCGCGAACTACGACGCGCGCATCCCCACGCCGGACGCGTTGCTCGGCTGGCCCCTCGGCTCGAAGGCCGCGACGCACGCCGAGATCGAGCGCTGCGTGCAGGCGTGGGCGGAGGCGAGCGACCGCGCGACGCTGGTCGAGTACGCACGCTCGTACGAGGGCCGCGCCCTGTACTACATGGTCATCACCTCGCCCGCGAACCATGCGCGGCTGGACGCGATCAAGGCGGACACCGCCCGCCTCGCCGACCCGCGCCAGGTTTCCGTCGCCGAGGCCGACCGTTTGGTCGATTCACTTCCCGCGGTCGCGTGGATGGCGTACTCCATCCACGGCGACGAGATGTCCGGGGCGGACGCGGCCCTCGGCGTCGCCTACCACCTCGTCGCCTCGACGGACGACGACGTGCGGGCCATGCTCGACGAAACCGTCGTCATCATCGATCCGCTCATGAACCCCGATGGGCGTGACCGCTTTATTCAGCAGGTCGTCGAGCACCGGGGCGCCATGCCCACGGTGGACGACCAGTCTGTCACGCACACGGGCTACTGGCCGCGCGGGCGTACGAACCACTACATGTTCGACCTCAACCGCGACTGGATCCTGGGGGTGCATCCCGAGACGCGCGGGCGCATCCGCGCCGTGGACGAGTGGAATCCCCTGCTCTTCGTCGATGCGCACGAGATGGGCGCGCAGGACACGTACCTCTTCTCGCCCTCGCGCGAGCCGGTGAACATCCACCTGCCCGAGTCGCGCAAGCGCTGGTGGGGCGTCTTCGCGAAGGATCAGGCGGGCGCCTTCGACCGCTTCGGCTGGCTCTACTACACCGGCGAGTGGAACGAGGAGTGGTACCCCGGCTATTCGAGTTCGTGGGCGGGGTTCCGCGGGGCGCTGGGCATCCTGTACGAGCAGGCGCGCGTCGCGGACTGGGGCGTGGCGCGACCGGAAGGCACGATCCTCACCTACCGCGAGACGGTCCACCACCAGATCGTGAGCTCGATGGTGAACCTCGAATCGCTGCGCGCCAACCGCACGGAGATGCTCCGCGACTACGCCGCGGAACGACGGCGCGCCGTGAGCGCCGACGGGCCGTACGGATCGAAGGTGTTCGCGGTCGTGCCCGGCGCCAACGCGGCGCGGGCCGCGGCGTTCGTGGACCTGATGCTGCTGCAGGGGTTCGAGGTCTACACGTCGGACGAGGCCTTCACGGCGCCCACCGCCCGCGACCGGCTGGGGCGCACGCACGAGTCGCGCGAGTTGCCCGCTGGGACGATCCTCATCCCCAACCGCCAGCCCGAGGCGCACCTCATCGCGGCGATGCTGGACTTCGACCCGCGCTTCCGCGACGAGTTCCTCGAGAGCGAGCGTCGCGAGCTGCTGCGCTTCAACCAGTCGCGCCTCTACGACACCACGTCGTGGAACATCACGATGTACCACGACCTCGAGGCATACGTGTTCGAGGGGGCGACGCCGCGCATGAGCCGGCGCACGGAGGCGGTCATGTCCGGAGACGGGGCAGCGGCCCGGAGTGATTCCGGGGGCGGGGGCGCCGTGGCGTGGGTGATCGACGGCGCGGACGACCGCTCCGTCGCGATCGCAGGGCGGTTGATGGAGCGCGGCGTGCGGGTGCGCGTCGGGAACAAACCCATCATGTTCGACGGGCGCGAGTTCGCGCGCGGGTCGCTGGTCGTCGCGGCGATCGACAACGGGCGCGCGCCGGAGTGGCGCGCCATCCTCCGGGAAGTCTGCGCCGAGCGCGGCGTGGCGCCCACGCCCGTCGGCAGCGGGCTGGGCAAGGGCGAGGACTTCCCCGACATGGGCGGGGAGCACTTCCCGCTGTTGACGAGGCCGCGCATTGCCGTGCTGACGCGCGGCCGGTTCAGCCCGAACAACGTCGGCGAGATCTGGCACGCGATCGACCAACGGCTGGGCGTGCGCGCCACGCTGCTCAGCAGCGACTTCGGCCTCGCGGACCTGCGCCGCTACAACGTGCTTGTCGTGCCCGAGTCGTGGCGGGGCGACGCGCTGGGCGAGCAGCGCAGCGCCATCCGCGACTGGGTGCGGCAGGGCGGCACGCTCATCGCCTTCGGGCGCAGCGCCGCGGCCCTGACGCGCGGCGGCGACGATGCGCTCGTGCGCACACGCACGCTCGAGGACGTGCTCGACGACCTCGGGCCGCACCAGTTGCAGGTCATGCGCGAGTGGGCCGGGCGAACCGCGTCGATCGACGCCGACAGCGTGTGGTCGCACCTCGCGCCGGGGGCGCTGGAGTTCCCGTGGGAGCGCGTCGCCCCGTTGCCCGACAAGGACGAACGCAAACGCCGCGACGAGTGGCAGCGCGTGTTCATGCCCCAGGGCGCCTTCCTCGCGGCCCGCACCGACGACCGGCACTGGCTCACCTTCGGCTGCGCCGACGCCCTGCCCGTGATGTACGCCGACGACACGATCCTGATGACCGACGGAGCCGCCGAGGCGCCGATCCGCTTCGGGGTGTGGGAGCCGATCGAGCCGAACGAGAACGACGCCGACACGGACGAGCACAACAAGGACACGAACGTCGAGAAGCCCGCCCGCCCCCTCCTCGGCTGGGCCCCCGCGCCGGAGGGCCACACCCTGCGCCTGCGGATGAGCGGCCTCCTCTGGCCCGAGGCGGCGCACCGCATCGCCAACAGCGCCTACGTGACGCGCGAACGCGTCGGCGCCGGGCAGGTAATCCTGTTCGCGTCGAACCCCGTCTTCCGCGGCGCCGCGCTGGGCACGGAACGCGTGTTCACCAACGCCCTGATCTACGGCCCCGGCATGGGGACAAGGCAGCCGCTGACGCTGCCGTGAACATATTTGGGTTCGCGCACGTCACCCCGTGCCACCGACTTCGCTCGCGAAGTCGGTGTCTTCCTAAACCTCCAAATACACACACACCGCCAGCATGACCGGGGACCGTCCATACCGAAAGCATCTCAAGCGTTGGGAATCGCCGCGCAGCGTTCGGTTCATCACGTTCTCGTGCGAAAAGCGGCTCCCGCTGTTCCGCAACCCGGCGGTATGCAAGGTCTTCATCGACGCTCTTGTCCGGGTCAGGCAGTCACGTGGCATCGAACTCTACGCATGGGCTGTCATGCCCGAGCACGTCCACCTGTTGCTCCGATCCGGCCCCTCCGAACCGCTCGAACGCACGCTGCGCTCACTCAAAGTCGCCGTCTCCAAGCGCGTGATCGAGCGATGGCGCAGCCTCGATGCGCCGATCCTCGCGCGCCTCTCGCGCCCGGACGGCGGCCACCGCTTCTGGCTCAAGGGCGGTGGGTTTGACCGGACCGTGCGAGACAGCGCCGAGTTCTCGCGGACGGTCCGTTACATCCACCGCAACCCCGTCGAACGGGGGTTGGTCGAGCACGCGGAGGACTGGCAGTGGTCGAGCGTGCGCTGGTGGATGGGCCGGCGCGAAGGTGAAATCGCGTGTGACCCGCCGCCGGTGGACGATGCGTCCATCGCACGCTGGAGGGGGTACGTCTGACGAGGATCGGAGGCTTGGAAGACACCGACTTCGCATGCGAAGTCGGTGGCACGGTGTGCTCATGCACGAGGCGGGGCATCGAAGACACCGACTTCGCTCGCGAAGTCGGTGGCACGGTGCAGTCGTCGCCGTGCCGGCGCTCAACCCCGGTCGCGGACGCGCTTCTCGATCTGCTTCTCGCCGATCCAGAGTTTCTCGTTGCTCTCGAGGTCGATGAGTTCGAGGTTCACCTGGTAATACTGCACGCGGCGGTTGCGGTCGCGGGAGACCTGCACGTTCTCGCCCACGCGCCCGATCATCATGATGTCGGCGCCCAGCTCCCACGCGGCCCGCTTCACCGTCTCCGGGCGGCTCCAGTCCTGCATGGCGAGCCGCTCGTCGCGTAGCTCGCCGCGCTCGTCGCGGGCCGCCACCAGGCGGATGCGCTGCGAGTTCACGAACTCGCGTTCGATCTGCTTGGTGAAAAGCTTTGTGTCGATGTAGTCGCGGGTGTCATTGCGGACGGTGCCGATGATCACGATGGGCCGACCGCCGTTGGCCTCACGCCAGTTCTCCAACCACGGGCGCGAGAGGGCGTCGGCGATCATCGTTTCGGCCGTCATGCGGGCATCGTCATCGCTGAAGCGATAGTCGAGGTCGAGGATGTCCGTTGGGTCCACGCGCGTGACCGTGCGGGACTTGCACCCCGAGAGCGCGGGCAGGACGCCGAGTGTGAAGACGGTCGCGAGGATCGTGGCGGCTCTGGCGAATCGGGGGAGGCGGGTCATCGGTGGGCTCCTGCGGGTTTAGGGCCATGGTAGCCGCGGCGGGCTGTCGGTTTGGACGCGGGTAGGGGTGGGTGGTTCTTGGGAAACGGTACGAGCGGGCAACGGGGCGTGCCGCGTGTGTTCAACGGGGCCAGTGGCCCGAGATGGTTGCGAGGCCATCGGGGGGGACATCGACGACGCGGGGGGCGGATCGCTCCAGCACGCGGCCGTCGGCGCTCGCCCATTCGATGGTGAACACGCGCTCGCCGGGTTCGAGGTCGAGCAGCAAGGCGAAGGCGCGCCCGGGCAGCGTCTCCCACGCCCTCAGGTCGGCGCGCTCGGTGGTGACCACGAAAAGAAGTCCCCCGAGCAGGGCGCCGAGACGGGCGAACTCGTTGTCGGTGCTGCGCTCGACCGCCCGGTACCCTTCGCGCACCCCGAACGACTTGGCCGCGGCCCGCAGCAGCGTCCGCACGTAGATCAACGGCAACTGGCGCCGGTGGTTCTCCTCGGCGACGCGGGCCATATCCTCGATGAGGGGCGCCTCGGCGACGAACTTGCCGTCGACGAGGATGCGCACCCGCGACGCGGCGGAGGGCGTCACGCGGAGCACGGGTAACTCAAAGTAGATGGAGGCGCCGTCGATGATCAGCGGTCCGACGGGGAACCGCCGCTTGGTCGGCCCCTGCCCGGAGAAGACCACGACGAGGGCGTTCACGTCCCCCGGTTCGATGTCCTCCAGCCCGGCGAAGGGCGCGCTGTCGACCTGCCCGACGAGGCCGCGCTGCACGCGGATCGCCTCGAGCAGCCGGCGCGCCGCGACACGCTGGTTCTCGCGTTCGTCGGCGTGCATGAAAGTCACCGCGGTGAGGAACAGCCCGAGGGGCGACTCGATGAACTCCCCCGCCTCGTTCACCGCGACCACGCCCCCCAGCGACTCGGGGCGGACGCGCCCCGCGAGGGTGGATGTCTCGCGCGTCTCCGCGACGTACTGCAGGTAGCGATCGCGCAGGATGTTCGCCTTCACCGCCATGCGCCGGGCCTCGACGGTGGCGCCGCCGACGATGTTCCCCTCCAGCAGGTGCGCTAGCATCTTGAGGACGTTGAGGTACATCTCCTCGTAGGGCTCGCCGAGGTAGGGGCGTTGGCTGTCGTTGATGAGCAGCACGCCCAGCGATTCGGCGAGCGTCTCGCTGCGCCGTTGATCCATGATCGCCTCGGCGTTGTTCAGCGCCTGGATCGCGCGCTGGGTGTCGCCCATGGCGAGGGAGAGGCTGCCGATGTCCATCCACCACAGGGCGACGTTTTTGTCGTCGTAGCGGCGGCGTATTTCGGGCTGCTCCATCGCGTCGCGGGCGGCCGCGAAGCCGCCGGCGGCGTAGAGGGCACGCACCTCGGCGCGGTGCGTATCGAATCGCGTGGCGCAGCCCGTCACCATGGCGCAGGCGAGCGCGCACGCGCCGACCACCGCCGCCCGGCGCCTAGACGACATCGGCCGCCCCCGGCGTCGGCTCGTCCTGCTCGATCTGGGTGCGGAGGAGGCTCGCGTAACGGCCGTCGCGGGCCATCAGATCCGCGTGGGCGCCCTCCTCCACGATGCGACCGTCTTCGAGGACGATGATGCGGTCGGCGTGGCGGATGGTGCTGAGACGGTGCGCGATCACGAAACTGGTGCGCCCGCGCATGAGCATGGCGAGGCTGTCGCGGATCAGGGCCTCGCTCTCGGCGTCGAGGCTGCTCGTCGCTTCGTCGAGGATGAGGATGCGCGGGTCGGCCAGCACGGCGCGGGCGATGGCGATGCGTTGCTTCTGCCCGCCGCTGAGGCGCACGCCGCGTTCGCCGATGATCGTCTGGTAGCCGTGATCCATCTGCTCGATGAAGGCGTGGGCGTTGGCGACGGCCGCGGCGCGTTCGATGTCCGCGTGCGGGGCGTGGGGGCGGGCGTAGCCGATGTTCTGGGCCACGGTTCCGTCGAAGAGGAAGACGTCCTGCTCGACGACGCCCAGCAGGCTGCGGTAGGACTCGACGTCGATCTCACGCAGGTCGACGCCGTCGAGGAGGATGCTCCCCTCGTCGACGTCGTAGAACCGGGCCACGAGGTTGCACAGCGTCGTCTTGCCGGCGCCGCTGGGCCCGACGAGGGCGATGACCTCGCCGGGGCGCACCTCCAGCGAGACGTCGCGCAGGGCGGGCGTCTCGGACCCCGGGTAGGTGAACGTGACGCCCTCGAGGGCGATGCGCCCCCGCACCTTCGCCGGGTCGAGCGTGACCCCGCCGCGGGACTGCTCGAATTCTCGCTCCTCCTCGAAGAGGTCGAGCAGGCGGTCGAAGCCGGCGAGGTTGTTCTGCACGTTGGTGGCGGTGGAGGCGAGGGTCTCGAGCGGGGCCAGGAGCATGAGCAGGTACGCGGTGAACATCACCACGTCGCCGATCGTGAGCGTGCCGTCGAGCACGCGCAGGCCGCCGTAGACGAGCACGCCGACGCTGGCGAAGGGGATGAGCAGCGACCACGCGATGTCCACCGCGCGCGACCACCACCACGCGAGGATCTCCTTGCGCGCCAGCAGATGGTTGCGGAGCACGTACCGCGCGGACTCGCCCTTCTCGCGGTGGAAGGCCCGCACGATGCGCATGCCGCCGAACGTCTCGGCGGCGCGGCCGTCGACGCCCTGACGGGTGGCGCGGATGTCGCGGTAGACGGGGCGGATGCGCCCGATCCACGTGCGGTGCGTCGCCCAGATCGCGGGCAGGAGCACGAGCGAGCCCAGCAGCAGGCGCCAATCCACCCACGCGAGGATCATCAGCGTGCCCGCGAGCTGGATCACCGCCCGCCACGGGTTGTAGAGCAGGCTGAACACCAGCTCCGCGGCGCCGCCGGCGTCCTCGCGGAGCATGCTCGTGGCTCCGCCGCTCTTCATGTTCTGGACGCGGTGCAGGGGCAGGCGCACGGCGTGCTCGAAGGCCTTGCGGCGCAGGCTCACCTGCATGCGCTTCGTGAGCCGCGTGGCGTGCCACCGCCCCCACATCCCGAACGCGACCCCCAGCACCGCCGCGACGGACATGACGACCGCCACGGTCCATAGCAGGGCGACGCGCCCCATCTCGTTGAGGCCGAAGACGCTCGGGAGCCCGGCCGGGCCGGGGGTGTCGCTGAGGATGTAGTCGATGACGATCTTGGTGGTGGCGGGTTGGATCAGCCCCAGACCGGTGGCGATGGTGAGCGTTCCGAGGGCGGCGATCAGCGCCCGCCGGTGGCCGGCGAGCAGCCCCCAAAATGATCGGAGCAGGGTGAAAAAGGAGCGCGAGCGCCGTCGCGCGGGTTGGTGCGCACCCTCCTCCACGCTCCGACCGGCCCGCAGCCGACGCCGCTTGGCCAGGTAGGCGCGGTACAGTTGTCGGCTGCTTTCAGAGCGGGTTCCCATGCTCGGCGGATGGTAGGCGTTCCGCCGCTCCGCGCCCCGGTGCTCCACCCTCATGCCCTCGCAGATCAACCCCACCAGCGAGATCCGGCTCGTGCCGCTGAGCGGCCCGGGGATCGCCACGATCGACGTCAGCCCCGACGCCCGCACGGTGATGGGCCGGTCGTCAACGTGCACCACCGTCCTGCCCGACGAGACGATGTCCGTCTCGCGTGAGCACGCGGCGGTGTTCTGGAAAGCGGGCGAGTGGTACATCACCGACGAGAACAGCCGGCACGGCACCTTTCTCAACGACGTCCGCCTCGACCCGCAAGCACCGGCGCCGCTGCGCGAGGAGGACCGCGTCCGCATCGGGCCGTGGGTCTTCGCGGTGCGCGGCGTGGGCCAGGCGCGGAGATCGCACCACACAACGCTCCTCGCCGACGCCAACTCCACCCGCATCGAGCGGATCCAGGCGACCAACGTCGCCGCGCTCGCGCAGCACCGGTTCGACCTGCTGATGGAGCTCGCGGCGGGCATCGCCTCGGCGGACTCGATGGAGCGGATGGCGAGCGCGGCCCTCGATGCGCTGGTGGAGGGCGCGGGCTTCCCGCGGGCCTCGATCCTCGTCGACGCCGGCAAGTCCGACACCGTGGGCGTGATCGCCTCGCGCAGCCGCGGCGACGGCGGGCTGCGCGACGGGGAGTTCAGTAGTTCGCTCATCCGCGAGGCGCGCCGGGGCGACCCCGTGCTGCTGCGCGGGAACGCGCCGATGGCCCAGGCGATGAGCGTCCTCGACCTGGGCATCGACGAAGCAATTTGCGCGCCCATCAGCGTGGGCTCCAACGTGGCGGCGTACCTCTACGTCGACACACGCGGGCGCGGCGAGCGGCTGCCACAGGACGCCCAGACGTTCGCGCAGGCCGTGGCGCGGATGTGCGGGTTGGCGATGGCGAACATCCAGCGCATCGAACTGCAGCGGCGCACCGAGCAGATGGTGAAGGACCTGGACGCCGCGCGCGAGGCGCAGCGGCTGCTCATCCCGCCCGAGTTCGGCGCCCACGGGGCGTTGCGCTACGCGATGCGGATGCGCTCCGGCCGTTTCGTCGCCGGCGACCTCTTCGACCTCGTGCCCTTCGCCGACGGCCCGCTCGGGGTGATCCTCGGCGACGTCTCGGGCAAGGGCATCGGCGCCGCGATCCTGATGGCCGCGGCTCAGTCGCGCCTGCACGCCGCGATGCAGCGCGAGCGCGACCCCGCCCGCGCCGTGCAGGAGGTCAACACGCACGTGCTCTCGCGCTCGGCGGACAACTCGTTCATCACCCTCTGGGCGGGCGTGATCGACCCCGTCGCCCGCACCATCGCCTTCGTCGACGCCGGGCACGGCTGCTGCCTCTACAAGCCGCCGGGGGCCCCGCCGCAGCGCGTGCGCTGCGAGGGCAACCTCGTGCTGGGTGTGCGCGCCGACGAGGCGTACAAGACCGAATCGATCGCCGTCGAGCCCGGCGGGCGGCTGATCCTCTTCAGCGACGGCTTCGTGGAGCAGCGCGGCGCCGGCGGCGGCGACTTCGGCTTCGAGGGCGTCATCGCGGCGCTGACCGAGAGCCAATCGCCCGGCGACGACATCGAGGCCGCGTTCGAGGCCATCATCGCGTTCGCGGGGACGGACTCGCTCTCCGACGACGCCACTATCGCCTCCATCGAGATCGGCGCGGCCTGATCGACGCCGCCGCCCGTGCGCCCCGCGCTGCGGGCGGCGCCGTCTTCCGGGCGCGTGCGCACTGGTCGTCAGCGCAGGATCTCCCGCAACGCCGGTAGGAACATCTCCTCGCACACGCGGTCCCACCCCATGCGGGCGGCCAGCGCGCCGCCCTGCTCACGCAGCGCCGCGCGCTCCTTCGCCGAACGGGGCAGGCGCTGGAGCAGGCTCGTCGCGATGTCCCTGGAGACCTCGAGCTCGTGGGCGTCGCGTTCGGCCTGCGACATCGTCTCGTGGGATGCGTGGTCAAGGGTGGTGTAGTCGCCGACGAGCATCGGGGCGTAGGCGCTCTGCTCGATCCCCATCTCGGCGAGCCCGCGCAACGCGAAGCCAGTGCAGCCGCAAACCGATGAGGGCACGCAGATGGCGCCCGCGTGCAGCGGCTCGAGTTGAGCGATGCCGAAGGGCTCGTAGACGGACATGCCGAACTCCACATCCGCTGCGCGGCGAAGATCGGTGGTGGAGAGCCCCTCGGGCGCATCGTCGCCGAGCGTCTCGGGAGAGAATCCGAACTGGTTGACCAGCACGGCGTGCACCGCGCCCGATCCGATCCGCCCCGGGTTGTTGTAGACCTGGATCATGCGCCACGGCTCGGTCTCCGGGCCGGTGACGTCGGGATAGCCCTCGTGGTGATCGTCGGGCCAGCCATACCGCTCGCGCATCGAGCGTACGTCTTCGAGAGATCGCGGCCTGGCGCCGCAGGTGAGCAGCAGGTACAGCGCCCGCTTGCCCTCGTCGCGGAGGGCACGCTCCATGTTGGCGCAGACGGCGAGGTCGCGCCACAGGCCTTTGCTGATGACGGGGCGCGTGACGTGGGTGAGGAGGTAGTCGGGGCGGAAGCCCAGCGCCCGTTCCGCCCACTCGTCGACACGCCGGCGCGAATCGCGCTGGGCCGCGTCGTCGATCGGCGCGCTGGGCACGCCGTTGTAGCACACGCGCACGTTGGCGCGTTGCATCTCGGGCGAGAGGAACCGCATCTCGTTGGCCGTCTCATCGCCCACGGCGAGCGTCGCGTCCAGCCGGTGAGCGCGGCTGATGAGCGCGTGGCGTGGGTTGTTGGATTGATCGCCGAACACGCCCTGCACGTGGAGGCCGCGTTTCATCGCCCGGCGCATCGCGGGGTAGAACGCCGTGTCGTGCCCGGGGTGCGACTCGACGATCGCCCGCGCCGTGGAGCACTCGTGCGCGTGGAACACGGTGCGCAGCCTGCGGTGCGGGTCGGCCGCGGCGTGCAGGGCCGTGCACATGCCCATGAACTCGTGGCTGATGAGCACCGCGGGGAAGCGGTTCGGTGGTATCAGCGCCATGAGCGCGTGCCACGCCGGCAGGGCCAAGCGGCAGTATTCCTCGAAGCCCCAGTCGTTCTCGTAGCGGTGGCACTCCAGGCCGAACCGCGTGAAGAGCAGGTGCTTGAACTCCTGCAGACGACGCTTGTCCGTGGCCGTGATGTCGATCAGCAGCACCTCGGCCTCGCCGCGCGTGCCGCCCTGCAGATGGTTCACGTACTCGCGCACGCCGAGCACCATGGGCGTGTTGAAGGCGAGCTCGATCGGACGCAGCACGGCGCCGAGGCCCTCGGGGTCGAGCCCGTCCGGGCCGGAGTACCGCACCCGTGTCCCGTGCGGGCCCAGCCGGGCCAGCGCATCCCCCGACGGCGACCAGTCGTGGAGAGGGCCGATGAGGATCGAGCGATCCACCGCGCGCTGGTACACGGGGCTGGTGATGAGCCCCTCGAGCACCGTGCCGATGCCCCCGAGCTGATCGATCGCCTCGTGCGTGACGTGCGCCACCGTGATCGGACGGTCCTGCATCCTTGCCTGATCCCTTCGCGCATCATGCGCTGTGTCGTGTGCCGCGGCCTCGTGGTCAGCGGTTCTCTTCGTCCATCGCCGCGGCCGGGTCGAGCGCGGCCAGCCGCGCCGCGGCGTCCTGATCGTCAGAAACCCAGTCGAAACGCTCCTGATGCAGCCCGATACGGAGCGGCCTGTCGAGGGCCAGCAGGTCCGCGCCGCCGCGCTCCACGGCCTCGATAATCAGGCCGGGCAGGTCCGTCTCGCGCGCCTGAAACTCGATCCAGCCATCGTCGTCGACGATCGCCACCGTGGCGACGGCGCACTCCGCGAGCACGCCCGCGAGCAACACCGCCCGCGTGCCGATGTCGGGGTGCGTGATCGCTCCGGCGCCGGCCGCGCTCACGACGCGGCCCCGGTTGTGGGGGCGGGTGTCCAGATCTCTTCGACGTCCTGCTCGTCGTTGACCCGGCGCATCAGCAGGTAGAGCGTCGTCGAGCCCGTGAAGTAGAAACTCAGCACGAACGCCGCCAGCACCGCCACCAGCGCCCGCTCCCACATGCCGATGAGCCCGGCCGCGAGCGAGGCGGTCCCGGCGACTTCCGGGCGCTCGCCGAAGACCCCGAAGAGCGGGCTGACCGCGTACGTGAGCGGCGGGTCGCGCAGGGCCGCGCCCGTCCACACCGCGGTGATGTTGATCGCGAGCCCCACGCCGTAGGCCAGGGCCGCGTAGGCGAGCGCGCCCGAGACGATCAGCACCAGCGCGTACGCCGCGAAACGGCCCGGGCGGCCCAGCGCGTACGCCGCGGCCCGTTGGCAGGCGTCGATCGCGTCGGCGCCGTCCGCCGCCACCGCGGGCATGAGGAGCGCCTGCGCAAAGACGAACACGACGCCCACCAGCGCCGCGATCAGCCCCAGCAGCAACAGCAGGCCGTAGATCGCGCCGCCGACGACGTCGAGCACCGGCAGGCGCAGCAGCAGGAGGCCCAACACCCACATCACCGCCGCGAGCGTGGCGAGCAGGACCACCGGCGCGACCAGGGCCCACAGGAAGTGCCGCCAGCGCGCCGCGCCGAAGCGCAGCGCATCGCGCATCGAGACGTGCACGCCCATCGCGGTGTCGCACGCCGCCATGCGGCACACAGCGCCGCCGATCAGCGCCCACAGCGGCAGCGTCAGCGCGGCCAGCGTGACCGCGAAGAGCCAGTGCTCGCCGAGCAGCCACGCGGGCGCCGCCCGCAGGCCGGCGTCGAGCGCCCCCCAGCACCGCGACATGTCGAGCGTCAGCAGTCCCACGACGAAGCCGTTGAACGCGAGCGCCCACTCCTGTGTGAGCGTCGCGAAGACCGGCGCGGTCGCCTCGCCCTCGCCCGAGCCGAAGAGCCGCACGCCCAGCGCGCGGACCCAATCGAGCAGCGTGCCCACGAGCATCAGCAGCGCGAAGAGCAGGAAGCACAGGGCCAGTCGCGCCGGCTGCAGGCTGTGCGCGAAGCACCGCAGCAGACGCGGCCAGATGAGCCCGGCGCAGAGTTCGTTCAACGTCACGGGTGTTCGTGTCGGCTCTCGCATGCGCTCGCGGTCCCTTCCGAAGGCGGGCGCCCCGGAGCGTGTCGATGGGGCATCCGGGGGCTGGGATGCTACCAGCCCGACGCGGGGACGCGACGCGGGCTACCCGCGGGCCCGGCCCGACACCGCGCGTTCGACCGCGGCCAGCAGCGCCTCGGGCTCGCTCATGCGACCGGCGCCGACCGTGCGGCACGCCTGCCAGCCCTCATCGGGGCCGATGAACTCGAAGCCGTCGCCGCGCAGGGTGGCGACGTTGCGCTGCGTCGAGGCCTGCCCCCACATCGACTCGTTCATGGAGGGCGCGAGCAGCACCGGCGTGCGTGCGCGGTCGACGGCGCTGAGGATCACCGTCACCACGTCGTCCGCGAGGCCCGTGGCGAGCTTCGCGAGACAGTGCATCGTGCAGGGGGCGATGACGGCGCAATCCGCAGCGCGGGCGAGCGCGACGTGCTGGGGGTCGTGGTCCTCCACGTGCTCCCATTGGCTGGTGTAGACGGGGCGCCCCGAGAGCGCCTGAAAGGTGAGCGGCCCGACGAAGCGCGTGGCGCCCTCCGTCATGCACACCGTCACCTCGGCGCCGCGCTGGGCCAACCGGCTGACGAGCGTCGCCGTTTTGTACGCGGCGATGCCGCCCGTCACGCCGACAACCACGCGTGCGCCGCGCAGTGGGTCGTGATCGCGCTCTTGTGCCATGCGGGTCGACCCCCGGGATGGGCTCAGGCGTCGGCGGGATCGAGACGCCGCTGGTGCGTGTCGCTGTACGCCTCGGCGGCGTAGTCGAGCGTGATCTTCTCTTCGAGGATCTCGGCGATCGCCAGTTCGAGGTCCGAACGACCGTCGCGCTCGAGCAACGGGCGGGCGCCCTCCATCAACTCGACCACGCGGCGCTGGATCAGCACGCACAGGCGGAAACGCCCGCCGACCATGTTCACAATTTTGTCGCTCTTGAGAGCCTCGATCATCGCGGCTGCGCCTCCCGTGCGTTGGAAAAAGGGGCCTCGGCACGCTGCGGCGCCGAGACAATCGAACCAAGGAGTGTATCATCGCGTCTGAACGTGGGCAACAACTGTCCGCAGCGATCCGGTCCGCACCCGCCCCCGGGGGGCTCAGCAGGGCCGGCCAAGGTCGCCGCAGCCTAGAAAGGACGCCCGCACCGCCAGCCCGGAGTCACCGGTCTTTTTTATGAGCACGCACGAATTCAGCTTCGGCGATCGCGTTGTCCACCCTTCCATGCCCGAATGGGGCTCGGGCGTCATCACGTCCGTGCAGCCAGCGACGCAGGACGGGAAGCCCTGTCAGCGGGTCTCCGTCCGTTTCGAGCGCGCCGGCCTGAAAACCCTCTCGACCGCCTTCGCCCCGCTCCGGCCCGCCGATGAGGCCGGGCCTGAGATCGATCAGGCCCTGGCGCAGGCCGGCGATGACTGGCTCGGCGGCGTAGGCCAGAAGCGCGTCACCGAGATCATGACCGCCCTGCCCGAAAACGCGACCGACCCCTTCGCCTCCTTCGCCGCCCGCATCAAGGCCACGCTGCACCTCTACAAGTACGGCCCCTCGGGCGCCCCGCTGATCGATTGGGCGGTGGTGCAGAGCGGCCTCAAGGACCCCTTGTCGCGTTTCTCGCGCCACGACCTCGAAGAGTTTTATCGGCGCTTCCAGGTCAACCGCGATCAGCACCTCAAGCGGATCGTCTTCGAGTCGCGACGCGCCGAGCCCGGCGCCCTCGACGCCGTCAGGCGTGAGATCGGAACCGCGCTCACCCCCGCCGCCAAAGACGCGCTGCGACGCCTCGACGGGCGAGGTTGACCCCACGCAACATCCCGCGCATCCCCCGCCCCTCGAGGCGCCCCGTGGCCCGCCAACGCCGGAGGCCCTGCGCGCCCGCCACCGCGGCGCCCCCCCGCTCCGCCACGCCGATCGCACGTTTTCCCGGACGTGTCGACGCGGCTCGGCCGCCTATGCCCCGTGTCGGCTCGCCCTTTGTTGCTCTCTTCATCCCCGCCGCGCCCACCCGCGGCATGGACACAATCCCAGACGCGAGGAGAGCACGATGACCGACCGAGAATTCCAGGACAAACTGACCCAACTCATGGACCAGATCGAGCAAGCCCCAGAGTCCGAGCGGGCCCGCCTGCGCGACCTCGCCGCGGAGACGCGCGACCGTCACACCCGCATGCGCCGCATCATCGGCGAGTTGCAGGAATCGCTCGATTACCTCCGCCTGAGCGTGAAGTACCTGGTGTTCGACCTCGAGGCAACCCGGCGCGAGAACCAGTACCTGCGCCGCATGCTCGACACGCAGAACAACCGCGGCGCCGACGACCGCTCGGAATAACCCCCGCCCCCATCCCCTCCACGGTCGCGCGCGGCCGAAACACACGAAATCTATGCGTGCATGCGCTCGCGCCACGAACGCGCGATGCGCTTCTCAGTCGCCGCGGAGTGCGCCCTGTGTGCGCTCCGCGGCGGCGCGCGCAGCGGCCGCCGCTGCGGGAGGCGCCGCCGACTCGGTGTGGGTATACGTGCGGGCCGTGGCACGCCCCTCCGCCAATCTGCGTCTCTTTGTCGCGGTCTATCCCCCCGCCGATCTGGCCCGTGAAATGCTGGCTCGTATGCGTGCGTTCGATCTCGACGCCCACCGCGCCACGCCGCCCGAGCAAGCGCACCTGACGCTGCATTTCATCGGCGACACGCCCGTGCGGGAGATGGAACGCACGGAAGAATCGGTGCTGCGCGCGTGCGCCGGGCTGCGTGCATTCGAGCTCACGCCAGAGGCGTTCATCGCCCTGCCGGACGCGTCAAACCCCCGGCTCGTTGCGCTCCGCACCGATGCGCCGCCGACGCTGCTGGAGATCAAGCGACGCCTGGCGCTGCGCTTTGCGAAGCGTTCACGGCGCAACGCCGCGGACCGCTTCGTCCCGCACGTCACCCTGTGCCGGTTCCCCACGCACGCCAGCGTCGCCCCCTTCGAGGACCGGCCGGCGACGGGCCTGCGCCCGTTCACCGTCGGCCGGGTGCTGCTGATGCGGTCGACGATCGCCGCGGGCGGGGCCACGCACCACCTCGTGGCCGCGGCGGGCCTGGCTCCCTGAGGCGGGGCAGAGATCGCGCGCCCGATCCGGTTGACACGTCCGCCCGATCTGGCGACGATCCTCCGCCCGCGAGCCGGAGAGGTGGCCGAGCGGCTGAAGGCAACGGTTTGCTAAACCGTCGTACGGGTAATCACCTGTACCGGGGGTTCGAATCCCCCCCTCTCCGCTTTCATTGCTCAACCGCTCTGCGCACTCTGGGTATACCCTCAAACGCGGGCCCCGAAGGCGTCACTACGACCGCACTGCTGGCCGCAATTCCTAACAAATACCTTCCCAAACGGCCGGCGATGGCTACGCACCCTATCGGGGCATAGCCCGCACGGTCGCTTCGTCGACAGGCCGATACGGTGGAGAACGGGAATTTCTACAAAAAAAATGCGGCGGCATGGGGAAGCGAGCAATTTGCCCGCGTGTGGTAATTTTGGTGACCGCCGCACACCTTTGGGGGTTTTATTTGGACCCTGTGAGGATGACGAAAATATTCGTGTTCGGCGTACAGAACCCGGATGTCGAAGGGCTGATCACCTCTTGACAGGGGGGTGATCAGTGCTATGTTCGCAGGGTAATACCCTAGAGGCGGGGTGGTGTAAGAAGCCCTGCTTCAGCAAAGAATTTGAAGGTTCTGGCCAACTCAGGTACGTCGGCCATCGTCCGTTCGGTTCCCCTAAATGTGGAGGCATTCACATGCTGCAGCGTCTTCTTCGTAATCGCAAGGGCCAAGGCTTCGTCGAGTACGCCCTGCTCGTGGCCGGCGTCGCCCTCGTTGGCGCGATCGGCGTCACCATCCTCGGCGACAAGACCAACGAGATGATCTCGTCCGTCGCCACCGTGCTCCCCGGCGCCAACCCGATCGTGAACAGCCCGATCTCCGCCGGCGCCATGATCGAGTTCGACGTCAACGCCGACGGCTCGCTGATCATCGATCTCGCGGCCATCACCGCCAACTCGGACGGCAACCAGCCCCGCCTGTCCGACAACCTCGGCATCGACACCGCCGACTTCACGGATCTCGTCATCACCGTCCACCCCTTCTGATCGCCTTGGCGACAGAACGCAGCGGGCCTGATCGGACGAACGACCGGGGCCGCAACCGACGAATTGCTCACCCGGCGCGGGAACGCGCCGGGTGGGCATTTCCTGTTTGACACGGCGCCGCGCCTCGTCGGCGCGACGTATGCCGCAACGCGGCGTGCGGGCCGTGTCGGATCGCCGCAAGACCGGTGACGAGAGGACCTTTACGCGATGCGTCGAATCCTCCGCGACCGCTCCGGCCAGAGCACCCTCGAGTACGCCATGGGCATCGTGGCATTGGCGCTCGTCGGCATGGCCGCGGCCTCGCTGCTGAGTCAGCGCAGCGCGAACGTGATCTCGATCACCAGCAGCGTGCAGCCCGGCGCCCACCCCACCGACTATTCAACGCTCGTGCCCGCGCCGTTGGTGGAGATCACCGACGTCAGCGGACAGGTCGTCATCGATCTCGAGCAGATCACGAACCGCACCGGCACCTCCCGACTCGGCACGAACTTCGGCGTGGACGACGATTTCACCTCACTCGTCATCATCCCGTAAGCACCGACCCCGGCTGCGCCGCCGGCGCGCAGCCCTTCAGCACGGCGTCACCATGAGTCCGCACGCACTCGCAACGCACGCCGCACCCTGGGTACCGCCCGTCTTCGCGGCGGTGGCGAGCGTCTACGACCTGCGCACCCGGGAAATCCCCGACTGGATCCCCATCGCCCTGCTCGTCTGGGCGGCCGTCGCGCTGCTCGTTGGCGTGCACCACGCGGACTGGCTCTCGGCGCTGGGCGGCTTGGCCCTAGCGTTCGGCATCGGCGCGCTGCTCTTCTACATCGCCGACTTCGGCGGCGGCGACGCCAAGCTGCTCGGCGCCGTCGGCGCGTGCTACGGGCTCGGTTCCACGTTGCCAATTTTGTTCTGGATCGCCATAATGGGGGGTGTTCTGGCGGTTGTTGCGCTTGCGCGCGGGAAGCGATCATTGGCGTACGCGCCGGCCATCGCGATGGGCACGCTGATCTGGGTCGTACTTCAGGAGATACAGGGCTAGCAATGCGATTGCACCGCTGTCACCACCGCGCCCGATCCGAGCGCCCGGCCGACCGCCGCGGCGGCGTGCTCATCGAGTTTGCGCTCATCACGCTCATCGGCTACATCTTCATCGCCGCGCTGCTCACGTTCGGCCAGTACTTCTACTCGGCGCAGGTCGTGCAGCAGGCGGCGGACATCGCGGCCCGCGAGCTCTCGCGCACCCCGCTCCCGGCAAACATCACGTTCGACGACCTCCTCGCCGACCCGACGAACGAGTTCAGCCAGCGCATCTACTCAGAAGACTTCCTCGCGATCGACGTCACCACCTGGGCCAACAACCCCGGCGGCGTCACCCTGCTCGAGCACCTCGACACGCTGGGCATCCCCATCGTCAACAAGGCGCTCGTGCCCGTCATGTTCATCGAGAACGTCGGCGGCACAACCCTGCTCCGCTATCCGGGAGCGCTGATCGATCGCGGCGGAACGTTCAGCGTGGCCGTTCCGCAGGTCCTGAGCATCAACGGCGCCGAGACGATCCGCTGGACGCGCGTCCTCGAAGAGATCCGCGCCCCCGGCGAGCCCAGCGCCTTCCCGCTCACCTCGCCGCAGGGCGGGCTCGTCGCGCTCCGCGTGAATTACCCCTTCCAAGCCGGCGCCATGAGCGCACACAGACCCAACCCCGGCGGCCCCTTCGAGCCCACCATCGGATCGCCCATCGAGGCGGACGACGCCAACGTCTCCGTCGTCGGCGGCGGGATCCCCGGCGGCGGCACGCCCGTCGACCCGACCGGCGGCGCCCCCGCGGGCACGTTCGCCGGCATCTTCGGCCTCGGCAAGCAGCAGGCCCGCGGCCTCGAACTCCGGCCGTACCGGCGCGTCGTCACCGCGCAGTCAATTTTCCGACGCGAAGTCTTCGAATAACCCTCGACCCCGACGCGGGGCATCGGCTGGCGGGAACGCCGGCGACCAGCGACAGCAGCACCACACGAACACCATCGCACCACACGATCAAGGCGAGCATCCATGCGAAACAATCGAACGTACCAGCGCTCCAGCGCACGCCCCGGGCGCACCGCCCTCACGGTGATCCTCATCATCCTCATCGTGATCCTCGGCGCCTTTGTGACGCTCGTCGCCGTCGGCGAGGTCGCCGTCAACTGGGACGGCCTCCGCAACCGTCTCGGCCTCAATTCGAGTGAGACCAGGGCCGAGCCCGCCCGGGTCGAACTGCGCGAGGGCCAGGCCTACGCCATCGTCACCCGCCGCCCCATTCAGGCGTACGAGGCGCTCACGATCGAGCACTTCCACGACCGCGAGGGGCGCCTCTTCCGCGTGGCCGTCACCCCCGACTCGTTCCCCTCGCCGCCCTTCAACGATGTGGTGTCCATGATCGGGCGCGTCTCCGCGACCGACATCCCCGCCGGGCGCGCCATCCACGACGGCCTGCTGATGCCCGCCGGCACCCGCCCCGGCGTCGTGGCCGCGGTGCCCCCCGGCAAGCGGGCCATGGTGCTCGACGCGTCGCTCATCCGCGGCGTGCACGGGCTCAACCGCGGCGACCGTGTGGACATCATCGCCACGATGTCGATCGATCTCGCCCGTCAATTCCGAGCCGCCACCGCCGGCGCACACGTCGCCAACCTCGGCGGCGACAGCGAGGTCAGCTCCTTCGACCGACAGGTCGTGATGCGCGTGCTTGTCGAGAACGGCCAGATCGTTCAGCCCGCCCGCCAGCGCGCAACGCAAGGCGCCCCCACCTCCAGCCGTCGCGGCCCCGAGGAGATCATCATCGCCGTCGATCCCAACGAGGTCACGCTGCTTAACGAGGCCATCGCGCTCGGCGCCGACATCATGTGCGTCGCCCGCTCAGGCCGCCCCGACGACATCGACACCACAGTGCCCACCACGTCGAGACTCGGCGGCGAGCACACCACCCTCAACGCCGTCGAGACCATCGTCGGCAACGACCGCCGCGTGATCGTCTTCCCCGGTTCCAACACCAACAACCGCTGACCGCCGGCCGGCCTCGCCCCATCCCGCAGGTACCCGCCGACACTCGCACCAATCGCCCACGCATGGCCACGAGACCCGACATCACTGCCTCGCGTCGCGGCGTCGAACGGCGCGGGTGGCGGCGTGGATCGACGTTCGTGCCTCTGGCGCTGATCGTCGTCACGTTCATGGCCATCGCCGCGGTGGCCATCGATCTCGGCATGTCGTCGCTCACGCGCAACCTCCTGCAGACCGCCGTCGAGCACAGCGCGCTCGAGGGCGCACGATGGAAGGATGCGCTGCCCGATCAGGAACGACGCATCCTCGCCAGCCAAGCCGTCGCGCTCGTCTTCGACGACGATCTCAACATCGATGACCTCGACGAGCCCCACGCCCTCGGCGCGGGGCCGCTCTTCCGTGTCACCGGGGGGACCGGGGACCTCGACGCCCTCGGCCTGATCGAGCTCGGCGACCCCAGTCTTCCACGCGGCGGCAACGTCTACCGCGAGCGCGAAGCCTTCGCCCCCGGCGTCAACATCTGGCTGGCGCTGAACGAGGCGAACCTGCCGCACGGCGACATGCTCTCGGGCGTGTACGACCCCGCCGCGAGCAACCTCGACGGCCGTTTCATGGGCGGCGCGTGGTTGCCCTACGACAGAGAAGACCTCACGCCCGACGCCGACGGCTCGGCCTTCCTCGTCCGGATGCGCCGCACCAACAACTTCCAGAACCTCGACCGCCTCCCCGACATCAGCACGTCCGGCCCAGCCATCCCTTACCTCTTCGGGCGCGGCTCGATGCTGCCCGGCGCCGACCCCGGCGCCACCTACTCCCCCCGCCACCACGGCATGACGGTGCGCGCCACGGCCATCGCGGACGCCCGGCCCGCCAAGACAATCGGCGCTCCCGGATACACCGACCCGCTGCTCGCCGGCGCTCTCATCCCCGGCGCGGCCCCGTTCGCGCTAGCGCTCGATTACTGGAACACGCTCGTCGTGCACATTCCCCCGGCGTTCCCGCCCGTGCTCACGGTCGATCTGGCGACGGGCGAGGTCGAAGACCTCACCGGCCCGGTGGGCGTGCTGACACGCGTAGCCACCCTCAACGCCGCCATCGACAACAGCCAGACCTCCATCACCGTCTCCACCAACGCCGGCTTCCCCACCGACGCGACCCCCTTCCGGGTGCGGGTCGAGGGTGAGATCCTCACGGTTACCGCCGTCGCCGGCACAACGTGGACGGTCGTTCGCGGCGCCGAGGACACACCCGCCGCGCCCCATGCCCAGGACACCGCCGTGGCGCTGCTGGCGTCGATGACGATCGGCCGACCGCTGAGCGTGGTGCGGAGCGCCCCCGTGGGCCTGTCGCCCGTGCAGGGCGCAACACGCAACGTGCTCGTCCCGCTCTACGCCACCGTGAACGTGGGCGGCTCGGACATCGACCTCATCGTCGGGTTCGGCCTCGCCGAGATCCAGCCCGGCGTGCCGAACCCCGACCCGCTGGACCCGGCGCTCGCGTTCGAGCTGCGCAAGGCCGCGGCGACGGTGCTGCCCCGCAACACGGGGGCGACGCTCGCCGGGGCGTGGTTTTCCGAGGTTGAAGATGTCCTGGGGCCGCTCGATCCGGCCGATATTGAAGAACTCCTCAACGGCGACGGAACGCCGTTGAATCCTGGTCTGCTGGGCTGGCACGCGCAGGTCGATCAGTCGGCGCTGGCGCCGGCGCTGGTCCGCGCGTACGGCCCCTGAGACCCCCGTCCCACGCAACGCCCGACGAGGAATACAACGCTCCGTGTCGAAAACAACCTCCATACTCGTCGTCGGCCCCGATCGAACCCTCCCCCGCGAGATCGACTCCGCGCTCTCCTCGCTTGAGAGCGTGCGGATGGTCACGCACTACACGCCCGACTACCGGCAGGGCATCGAGAGCGCGCGGAGCCGTCGCCCCGACATCGCCATCGTCGAGATGGGCACGGACCACCGCTCTCTGAAGATGTTCGTCGAGGAAGTGCGTGTCGGCTCTCCCGAGACGTCGATCATCGCGGCGTACCACGCCCAGTCGCTCACCGGCGGCTCCGGCGAGAGCGACACCATCATCAAGGCGATCCGGATGGGCGTGCAGGACTTCCTACGCCGGCCCGTCTCCAGCTCCGAGCTCGAGCAGTTCCTCGAGCGGCAGCTCCATCGCCCGCAGTCCGGCGCGCAGCTCGGGCGCATCTGCACGTTCTTCGCCAACAAGGGCGGCGTGGGCAAGTCCACCCTGTCGGTCAACGTCGCGACCCTTCTGGCCACACGCCGGCCAGGGCGCGTGCTTCTGGTGGACGCCTCGATCCAGATGGGCGTGTGCAACACCATGCTCAACGCCCTGCACCCCAAGACGTCGCTCATCGACGCCGTGCGCGAGCGGGCCCGTCTCGACGAGACGCTCATCCGCGAGCTGGCCTACGAGCACGACAGCGGGCTGCACCTGCTCGCCGCGCCCAACAGCGCGGTCGAAGCGACAGAGATCGACGACGAGGTCATCGCCCGCATCCTCACGCTGGCGCGGCGCACGTACGACTACGTGATCGTCGACACCTTCCCCATGCTCGACAGCGTGATGATGGCCATCCTCGACCTCACCGACCGGGCCTATCTCGTCACCGAGAGCGTGGTGCCCACGCTCCGCGGCGCCGCCAGCCTGCTCGAGACGCTCGATGAGATCGGCCTGCCCGAAGACCGCCGGCGCATCATCCTCAACCGCTACTCAAAGTTCGCGGGCAACCTGCCGGTGCGCGACGTCGCCGAGAAGCTCGGGCAGGAGATCGCCCACGTCGTGCCCTACCAGAAGAAGCTGCTCATCGCCGCCAATCAGGGCGTGCCCTTCGTCATCGGCGCCGGGCGCTCGGGCGACTTCACCCGCGCCGTGGCCAAGATCGTCGACGAGATCGACTCCGACTGGTCGCCCCGCTTTGCGCAGAGCAGCGTGCTCAACCGCTCCGAATCGTCTGAGAACACGCCCGAGCGCGGCAACGAGGTGCGTGCGTGACGGACAACAACGCGCCCAACCAGGAAGGTGTTTCGCGCGACGCCCTCTCGCGGACGCACATGTCCGTGCCCGCGGCTCGCACCAAGCTCCGCGTGCGCCCCAGCGCCAACGCCTTCGAACGCGTGCGCGGCGAATCGCCCACCCCGCGAACGGGAACCGCCGGCTACATGACGGTCAAGAGCGACCTGCACGAGCGCCTCCTCAACGACGTCGAGGCCAACAATCTGCTCGACGCCAGCGAAGAGGTGCTCACAGACTTCGTCAAGAGCTTCGTCCAGCGCATCCTGGAAAACGAGGACCTCCCGCTCAACAGCGTGGAGCGTAAACGGCTCGCCGACGACCTGATGCAAGAGACGCTCGGCGTCGGCCCGCTCGCCGCCTTGATGGCCGACCCCGCCGTGACGGACATCCTTGTCAACGGCCCCAGCGAGGTCTACGTCGAGCGGTACGGCCGGCTCGAGCCCACCGAGGTCCGCTTCCGCGACAACGACCACCTCGTGCGCATCATCCAGCGCATCGCGGCCAGCGTGGGCCGACGGATCGACGAATCCTCCCCCATGGTCGACGCCCGACTCGTTGACGGCAGCCGCGTGAACGCCACGCTGCCGCCCGTCTCCATCGACGGCCCCACGCTCTCGATCCGGCGCTTCGGGCATCACCGGCTGCGCCGCGACGACCTGCTGCGGCTGAACATGTACTCCCCGTCGATGGTGACGTTCCTCGAGAGCGCTGTGCGGGCGCGGTGCAACATCGTGATCTCCGGCGGCACGGGCGCGGGCAAGTCAACGCTGCTCGGCGCCATCGCCGAGTCGATCCCCGGGTCGGACCGCGTCATCACGATCGAAGACGCCGCCGAGCTCGTGCTCACGCAGGAGCACGTCGTCCGCCTCGAGACCCGCCCCACGAACATCGAGGGCGTCGGGCGCATCAGCGTGCGCGACCTGCTGGTCAACGCGCTGCACATGCGGCCCGATCGCATCATCGTCGGCGAGGTGCGCGGCCCCGAGGCGCTCGATATGCTCCAGGCCATGAACACCGGCCACGACGGCAGCCTGACCACCATCCACGCCAACAGCCCGCGCGACGCCATATCGCGCCTCGAGACCATGGTCCTCACCGCCGGCACCGAACTGCCCTCCCGCGCCGTGCGCGAGCAGATCGTCTCCGCGGTCGACCTCGTGGTGAACGTTCGCCGGTACGAAGACGGCGTCCGACGCGTCGAGAGCATCACCGAGATCACGGGCATCGAGGGCCTCACGCCGCAGACGCAGGAGATCTTCCGCTTCCAGCGTCGCGGCCGGCACGGCCGGATGATCGTGGGCGACTTCATCCCGACCGGCATCGTGCCGCGTGTCATCGAAGAGATGCAGGACAGAGACGTCTACGTTCCCCTCAGTCTGTTCCAGCACACCGGCGCCGGCGCCAACGAGGAGGAATAAGTGCAGATCGGCATCATCACACTCGTCATCGTCGTCGCGCTGCTGGCGCCGGCGTTGTACTTCTTCCGCTCGGCGCAGGTGCAGCGACGCTCGCGCGAGCGCCTGGAGGAAGCGCTGCAGTCGCCACCACGCGAGGGCGAGCCCGCGCCGCCCGCGGCGTCGCGCATCCCCCCCGTGCTGCCGCGCTACCGGGCCGTCCCGTGGCTGATCGCGGCGTTCGTCTTCCTGTTCTGCCTCATCGGCTTCGGCCTGAACCTGCTCTTCTCGGTGGTCTTCGCGGCCATCGCGTTGCTGCTCACCTCTCAGCTCGAACACATCTATCACGAGCGTCGCATCCTGCGGTTCGAGATGCAGCTCGCCGACGCGATCGACCTGCTCGTCTCCTCGCTGAACGCCGGCGCCGGCGTCACCCGGGCGCTCGAGTTCGCCGCGGAGGAATCGGGCAGCCCGCTCAAGCAGCAACTCGAGCACATCACCGCACGAATCCGCTACGGCGACGATCCGCAGTCGGTCTTCCGCGCGTTCATGCGTCGTGTGCCGCTCGAGAACGTGCGCCTCTTCTCCACGGCGCTCTCGGTGCACTGGGAGGTCGGCGGCAGCCTCGGGCCAACGCTGGCGATGATCGGGCGCTCCGTGCGCGACCGCATCGAGATCACTCGTCGCATCCGCACGATGACGGCGCAGACGCGCATCTCGACGATCGCCGTCATCATCGCCACCTATTTCATCGCGCTGATCATGTGGCGCAACGCCCCGGACCGCTTCGAGGCGTTCCTCTCGACCCCCGTCGGGCAGGCGCTCGTCGCCGGCGCCATCTTCCTCCAGGCCGTCGGCATCGCCTGGTCCGCCGCACTCAGCAGGCCGAGGTACTAAGCCATGTCCATGACCGCGATCATCGTGCTGCTGGTGTGGGTCGCCATCGCCGTGGCGCTCTTCTTCGTCTTCCGCCGCCTTGCCTCGGGCCAGCACGCCCGGCAGCGCCTCTTCGCGTCCCAGAGCGCCCCCGTCTCCGACCCGCCCAAGGCCCGCCAGCCCGGCTCGACCGGCGGCTCGCTCACCCGCTGGCTCTACCTCGCGGGGTACCGCGATCCAACGGCGCCGCTGGCGTTCATTCTCATCACGATCCTGCTCGCGGCCCTCGGGCTCGGACTGGCTTTCGTGCTCGTGCAGTCGGGTCTGATCGAGCGCGGCTCGTACGCGCTGGGCGCTTTCCCCGGCGGCGTTCTCGAGATCTTCATCCCGGTGCTCATCATCGCGCCGTATCTGGTGCTGCTGCTCGTGGCGCTGCTGCCCACGGTGGTCGTCCGTGCCCGTCGGCGCAAGCGCGTCACCAAGATCGAGCAGGACCTGCCCATCACCCTCGAACTGCTCGCCACGCTCACCGAGGCCGGCCTCGGCTTCGACGCCGCGCTCGATCGGCTCATCCGCTCGCAACCCGCCGACCGCCCGCTCACCAGCGAGTTCCGCACCTTCCAGGCCGAGACACTCTCCGGGCGCACCCGAGTAGTCTGCTTCCGGCGCATGGCGCGGCGGATCGACATCCCCTCGTTCAACGTCTTCGTCTCGGCGATCGTACAGGCCGAGCAGTCCGGCGCCGGCATCGCCAACACACTGCGCCATCAGGCCGACGACCTCCGCAACATCCGGCGCGAGCGGGCCCTCGAGTTCTCGATGTCCCTGCCCGTCAAGCGGCTGGTGCCGATGGTCATCTGCTTCCTGCCCGGCATCTTCGTCGCGGCCCTCGGCCCCCCCTTCGCCGAGCTCATCCGACAGGTCAACACCCAAGTTATCGGAGGCGCCGGTACGCCATGAGCCGCCCGATCTGGAGCCTCCGGATCCTGGGAACCGGCGACACCGTCGCGAGCCGCGTGACGATCGCCGACGGCTTCCTTTCTCGCTTGCGCGGCCTGCAGTTCCGCCGCCCCCTCGGGCCCGGTGAGGGCCTCCTCCTAGTCCCCTGCTCCTCGATTCACACCATGTTCGTCCGCGGGCCGATCGACGCGGTGTTCCTCGACCGTTCCGGAGCCGTGCTCGGCGTCGAGCACCACATCTCACCTTGGCGTCCGCTCGTGAAGGCGCCGCGCAAAACTTACGCGACACTCGAACTGCCCGCCGGCGGCGGGCGTGTCCACAAGGGCGACAGACTGCAACTCGACGGGAGGCCCCCGAATGGCGTTTCTCCCCCAAAATCAGTACGATTCATCACCGGACGCTCACTCGCCGCCGTCCCGACCATTTGAGGGTGATATGCACGCAAATCTCCTGACACGCATCCGTACATCGCTCCGCGCACGCGCAGCGCGCACGCCGGGCGCATCCTCGTTCACCGCCCGCCGCTTGTGGCTGATGGCGCCGACGGGGCTGTTCCTCCTGCTGCTGCCGATCATGCCGCTGCAGGGGCAGGACCGCACCGCTACGACGCAACCCGGGCACAACGCGGCGGCGCAACGCGCTGCCCCGACGAACGCCAACGGCGACCCGTTCCGACTGCAGGGCACGCGCCTCGGGATGCTCGACAGCCCCGACGGCACGCTCGGCGCCACGCCGCGGCCGACGGACGAGACCGCGCGCCGCTTCGGGCGTTTCGTCGATCGCTTCGTCGACGCGGACAACACGCTCGATGTCGTGACCGGGCGCCCGCGCATCCTGGTGTTCAAGCGTCCGCCGCTGCGCATTCAGATCCCCGATGAGAACGTCGCTCGGTACGACATCCTCACCGACCGCGAACTCTCCATCACCGGCCTGAACGTCGGGCAGACGCTCCTCAACATCTGGTTCGCCGACCCCGACCACCCCAGCGGGCAGGAGATCCTCAGCTACCTCGTCCGCGTGGTGCCCGACCCCGAAGCACGCGAGCGCCTCGAGCGCGTGTACTCAGCGCTCGAAGATGAGATCAACAACGCCTTCCCCACCAGTCTCGTCAACCTCTCGCTCGTGGGCGACACGCTGATGGTCGAGGGTCAGGCCCGCGACATCGCCGAGGCCGACCGCATCATGCGCGTCATCGAGGCCAACGCCCCGCGCATCGAGGCGCGCATCCCCGTCGACGCGTGGGACGACTCGCCCGACTTCGGCGCCATGACCACCGACGCCGGCCTCTCCTCGACCTCCGGCATGCTCACCCCCGGCCTCAGCCGCTTCTCCAGCACGCCGCTCGAGTCCGACGGCTACCGCGCCGCCATGGGCCGCAGCGACGCCCGCATGGGCGCCCGCGGCCGCACCGCCGCCCGCGCGAGTTCGCTCAACATCGTCAACCTCCTGAAGATCCCCGGCGAGCCCCAGGTCTCGCTCAAGGTCACCGTCGCCGAGGTCAACCGCGCCGGCGCCCGCTCCATCGGACTCAACTTCTCCTACACCAACAACTCCGGCATCACGGTCATCGAAAGCCTCACCGGCGGCATCGCGACCGGCGGCCTGGCCAACCTTCCCGCCTTGCTCGACGGCGGCCAGCTCTCGCTCGCCATCAACGCCCTCCGCGGCATGAGCCTCGCCAAGTCGCTCGCCGAGCCCAACCTCGTCGCCCTCAACGGCCACACCGCCTCCTTCCTCGCCGGCGGCCAGTTCCCCGTGCCCGTCGTCACCGGCGCCACCGCGACCGGCCTGCAGGGCGTCGAGTACGTCCCCTTCGGCGTCGAGCTGCGTTTCACCCCTTACATCCTCGATCGCGACCGCATCCGCCTCGTGGTCACCGCCGAGGTCAGCACCCGCTCGGTGCCCAACTCGACCATCATCAACGGGCAATCCGTCCCCGGTCGCGACACCCGCACCTTCCACACCGTGGTCGAGCTGCGCTCGGGCCAGACGCTGGCCGTCGCCGGCCTGATCCAGTCCAGCATGGGTTCGGACGCCGACCGCATCCCCGGCGCGGGCGATCTGCCGCTCATCGGCTGGCTCTTCGGCTTCAACCGCACCACCGCCAGTGAGCAGGAGCTCGTCGTGCTCATCACGCCCGAGCTCGTCCACCCGCTCGATAAGAACGAGGTGCCCCACTTCCTCCCCGGCGACGACATCTTCGAGCCCGACGACCTCGAGTTCTACCTGCTCGGCCGCCTCGAGAGCCGCCACAGCGAAGATTCCCGCAACGTCGTCCTCACCGACTACGAGCGCCAGGGCCGCGCCCGCGCCTTCGAGCGGAAGTTCATCCTCGGCCCCTCCGGCCACTCCGACCAGCGCTGACCCGTCCGATTCACGCGAACCTCACTCGCCACCACACTCTGTGCGAGCCAGCATCACCATGAACACCACGAACAACGCACGACGTCTCTGCCGCCTCGCCGCCGTCGGTGGCCTCGCCGCCTTCCTCGCGATCAGCGTCGGCTGCCACGACAGCAAGCGAGAGGACATCCCCGCCGGGGCCCAGCCCCTGCCGCTCGGGTCCTCCGTGCGCGAGTTCAACCACCGTCAGGCGCAGAAAGCACGGGCGGACGCCTTCGTCTTCTACCGCTACGAGTGGGACCGCGAGACGGCGGAACTCACCGAGTGGGGCGCCCGCCACCTCAACCGCGTCCTCTCGGCCATGCACCGCGAGCATCACCCGATCGTGATCGAGCCCGCGCCCGACGCCAGCCTCAACGAGGCCCGCCGGCGGACCATCATCGCCGCGCTCGCCCGCCACGACGTTGACTACCCCGAGCGCCGCGTGGTCATCGCCTACCCAGGCGCACTCGACATGACCGGCGACGACGCCATCCTGCAGTTCGACAAGTACATCCAGGACTCCGCCGGGCGCGGCGCCGGAACCGGTGGCGGCATACGCTGATCAACCGCGTCGCCGACTCGGACCGCGGCCGAACGTTCCCGATGCCCGCCCCGCGTCACACTCGCCCGCTTCCCGCCCTAAGGTGGGAGAGAGCCATGTCCATCACCCGCAACTCCGCCATCTGTGCACTCGCCGCAAGCCTCGCGCTCATCGCGGGCTGCGCGGGCGGTCAGGGCTCGCAGCGCTCTGGCGTTCAGCCCCCCCCGGGATCGCAGGACCTGCCGCCAAACCAAGCCGCGGAAGTGTGCTTCGCCACCGCGCGTGAGCTCGAAGAAAACGGCTTCGACGCCCAGGCCATCGTCCAGTACGAGCGAGCCCGCCAATTCAACCCCCGCATCGCGGGCGTCTCGCGTCGTTTGGCCGTGCTCTACGACCGCACGGGCGACACCGCCCGCGCCAACGCTGAGTACCAGAAGGCGCTCAACAACACCCCCAACGACCCCGCGTTGCTCAACGACTACGGCTACTTCCACTACGTCCGAGGCAACTGGAAAGAAGCCGAGGTGCAGTTCCGCCGCGCGCTGGCAATCGACAACTCCAACGCCCGCGCCTGGAACAACCTTGGGCTTACCCTCGCGCAGTTGGGCAACTACGACGCCGCCTACGAAGCCTCCGCGAAGGCCGTCGGCCCGGCGGAGGCCCGGGCCAACGTGGCGATGATCATGGTCAGCCACGGCCGATTCGACGAAGCGACACGATCGCTCCAGCAGGCGCTGGCGATCAACCCCGATCTGCCCCGCGCCAGGACTGTGCTCGAGTGGCTCCGCGACCAGCCGCGCGACGGTCAGCTTCCCCCCTGACGCCACGCTCCTTCGCTGCTCGTTTCACCCTTGTGTATGCATGCGCATGAAAAACGCCGGCACAGAGTGCCGGCGCTGTGGGGGCTGTCGCGAGGGTTGCCTGCGCTCTTTGGAGCGGGGCTTGTCGCTTACTCCGCCGTGGACCCGAAGTTCGAGAGCACGACGCTCAAGTCGGCGAAGTCAACCACGCCGTCGAGGTTGAGGTCGCCCTCGGGGCCGGCGGTCCCGAACTGACCGAGGATGACGCTCAGGTCGGCGAAGCCGACCGAGCCGTCCTTGGTGACGTCGCCACGCAGGCCGACCGTGACGTAGACGTCGTACACGGTGGACGACGCGAACGTCGGCGGCTCGCCGGCGGGGTACGCGGCGCTGATGCCGCCGAACACCCGGCCCAGCAGCACCTCGTTGTGCGGCATGTCGTCGAGCAGCACCTGCCCGTTCACGTTGGTGGGGATGTTCGGACGCATCACGAAGTGGCCGTTGGACGTCGGCAGCGGCATGGCGCCGACGATCTTCTCGCTCCCGTCGACGTACTGGCCATCGGCGATGGTGATCTCGGTGATCTCGCTGACCCACGGGATCAGGAAGTCGTAGAAAAAGTCCTGGTCGAACTCGTCCCAGATCTGGAACGAGATGCCCGACATGAGCACGACGCGGTTCACGTCGGTCGACGCCGAACGGAAGCTCGCGTGCGGGCCCTCGTACTGGTTCATCTTCTGGATGAAGAATTCGTCGGTGTACACCGATGCGTCGCCGTCGGCGTAGATCAGCGGGTTTTCCCACGGGAACGGGCCGTTGAAGACGCCGCCGGGCACGGTGAAGCCGAATCGCTCGTTCTCGCCGAGGCCGACGGTCACGGGCAACGCCTGCATGTCGCGCCGGTGCAGCCAAAAGGAGTCATGGAACGTCTCGACGGGCGACGTCATGCTCACGTTGCGGTCGAAGATGAACACACGATCGGTGTAGATGTTCGTGAAGGGCTGCGCGCCGGGCTGGTTGCCGAGGCCGTAATCGCCGGAGAAGTTCGAGCCCCCGATGAGTGCGAACTTGTCGCCCATCTTCACCATCGCCGAGCCCGCCGACTGCGCCTCGGGGACAGAATGGATCGTGAACGCGGCCTCGGGCACGGGCACGCCGTCGCGCAGGGCCTGGCGCACCATCGGAAGGTCGACCTCGGTCATGCTGGGCTTGCTCGTCCACTCGACGCCCGAGTTCAGCGGCCCGTACCCGCCGTAGATGTAGAGCGTCTCGCCGTACTGCACGTACCCGGGGGTCGTGAACCGCAACGCGTCACGGAGTTCCGGGGAGAGATGCCCCACGCCGCCGGTGAACATCTGCGAGGTCGCCTGATCCACGAGGATGATCTGGTCGTTGAAGACCGGGAGCGAGTACGCCACCACGCCGGCGCCCTCGCCGATGTGGTGCATCCCCTGCCCGGAGACGCCCCCGAAGAACAGCACCTCTTCACCCAACTCGCCGTGGACGTAGGACTGCAGCGGCACGAAGGGCAGGGCCGAGGCCTCCACGCGGAAGCTCATGATCTGCCCGGCGGCGGGCGTCCACGCCCCCAGCATCGGGGCCGCTGCGAACGCGGCGAGGATGAAGGTTCCGGGACGAACAAATCCGGCGTGTTTCATGGGGGCGCTCTCGCTCTGGTGGTGTGCGGCGGCTCTGATGCTGGGGCCACACACGGAGGTGGAATTGATCTGGGATCGTCGATTCGGATCGGACACCTGAGTCTATCACGCCTTCGACACCGAACAACGGCCAGTTTCCTCTTTACCACGGGAAAAACGGCGAATCACACGCCCCGCGACGGCCCCGAGGCCCGCGCGGCCTTCCTCCGCCCCCCGCGGGCGGGCCTCCG
>RECZ01000078.1 GCA_007693765.1 Phycisphaerales bacterium
CACCGGCGTGCCGTCCCCCATGGGCAGGCCGTCGACGATCTCGCGCACGCTGTACGCGAACGCGCCGTCGGCGAGCTCGATGAAGCCCGGCTCCTCGGGCCCCATCGCGGGGTCGGCGATCACCTCGTCGATGTCGATGCCCAGCGAGGGCACGCGGATGCGGAGCCGGCGCTCCGAGGGCGTCAGCAGCGGCTCGATCTCGGCGGCGCTATCGACCCACGTAAAACGCAGTTCGCCCTCCGCGGCGGAGTTCTTCTGCGGGTCGAACGCGACGAGTTCGAACGCCTCGCGCCGCCCGCCGTCGGCGTCGACCTGCATCGTGAGGATCGGGTTGAGCATGTCGCCGCCGGGCGAGAGACGGGTCTGCGGATGGGCGTAGCGCAGGTACCCTGTCACGCGCACGTTGGCGTCGGCCAGCGGGTCGCCCGCTTCGGCCGCGGGCACGGCGATGTCGATCGGGTCCGGCCGCAGCGGGGGGTTGTCAAAGGTGGGCCAGACCTGATCGCGGGAGGCGATGTAGTCGTTGTACCGGGGCATGCGCCGGATCGGGCGCTGCGCCCACTCCGTCTCGCCCACCTCGCGGACGTAGAGCGCCCACGTGTCCATGATGTGGAACCACTCCTGCGCGTGCACATCCATGGACATCCGCAGGTCCTCGTCGACCAGGCGCGTGCCCAGCGTGCGCACGGCCCGCCCGGAGCCGGGGAGGATGTCCTCGGTGTACTGCGGGTAGCCGTCGAGCAGTTGTCGCACGAAGTTTCGCGTGGGCGTGGTCACGCCGATCGAGACGCTGTACGTGAGCTTCCCCTCGTCCTCACCGGAGAGGATCGGCCACGACGGGTTGGTCTCGACGACCTCGTACACCACGCGCTTCGACCCCTCCCCCACCACGCGACGGGCGCCGGGCACGGCGAGCAGTTCGACGGGCCGGCCCTCGTGCATCGGCGACTCGATGGTCACCACGCGCCGGAACACCGGCGCATCGCCCTCGACCTTGCGGCCGAAGTAGATCACGCTCCCGATGCACAGCACGATGATGCCGGCGTGGATCATCCACACGCCGAGGTTGAGCACATTGAACCTGATGCGCCGAACCGTGACCACCGTCAGGTTGATGCACAGCAACAGCACCGCGAGGTTGAAGGGCCACCAGTGGAACCACTCATACTCCGTCATCTCGAACAAGCGCATCTGGCGGATGAGGTAGCCGGCGCTCCCGATCGACATGAAGACGAACAGGAAGACCATCAGGCTCACGCCGAACCAGACGCTGTCGAACGGGCGCAGCAGGAGCGGCAGGGGCTTGCGGACGCCGCGCGGAGCGGCCCCGGAGGACGATCTGGGGTTGGGTGTCGTGCTCATCGTGCTCCCAGTCTCGCAGGGACGACGACTCGTGGAAGGTGGCGACGGGGGGCAAATACTGTAGGCCGGGAATAGATACGGCGACACGCGAATCTGTCGCCTTCGCCGGCGCGGCAGCATACCCTTTTTCGCTCGGTCAGACGGCCGCGCCCACGACGAGGGCCACGCCCACCACCGCCCCGATCACCATTTTGATGAGCGTGGAGACCAGCCGCCCCACGGCCGCGCCCTGCCCGACCCGCGCCGACATCCGCCACGTGTGCAGCGGCTTGGATCGGTCCAGCGCCGCCGCCCCGATGCCCGCGCCGACCGCCCCCCCCAGGATCGTGCCCACGACGGGCGCGATGGGCGTGCCCAGCACCGCCCCGATGAGCCCCCCGGCGATCGCCCCTACGAAGGACCGCTTCGTTCCACCGGCGCCCCTCGCCCCGACGGCGCTGGCCACGATGTCGAGAACCTCCCCCAACAGCGCCAGACCGAGGCACACGCCGAGCGTCCACCACGAATACGTGTCCGGGCGCCACCACTGGATCAGCAGCGCGCACACGACCATCAGCCAGACCCCCGGCAGGCCCAGGATCACCAGCGCCATCCCGAACAGCGCCGCCATGAGCATCAGGCTGGGTTCGAGCCACGCCATAGGGTGTCTTTGGGATTCGCGCCGACCCGCCTCCGCGCGTCAGGTCTGGGGCGTCG
Organism: Phycisphaerales bacterium; assembly: GCA_007693765.1. Classification (GTDB taxonomy): domain Bacteria; phylum Planctomycetota; class Phycisphaerae; order Phycisphaerales; family UBA1924; genus RECZ01. The sequence continues at coordinate 2,059 of RECZ01000078.1, forward strand.
CCGAGTCGTCCTCGGCGGGCGCGGCGGCGTCGGGCTCGGACGCCGGCGCCTCCTCGGCCTTGGGCTCCGGGGGGGCCGGGGGCTCGTACCCCTCGGTGTGCTTCTCCATCTCGAGCACCCACGCTTCGAGCGGGTCGTAGCGGAGCAGGTCGAGCTTGACGGCCTCGCCGTCGTTGAGCATCAGGGTGACGAACCACTTGTCCCACTTGCGCTTGTCGAGCTCTTTGATGTCCGCCGGCACGATCGAACGCCCGCTGGGGAGGGTGAGGCGCATCGCCCCGGGCTCCCACCGGTACCGCTTGGAGCCGGCCTTCACGAGCACGAACGCGATCCACGCGCCGAAGCCCAGGCCGAAGGCGGCGATCACCCACTGCGAGGGGATGTCGTAGCTCGAGAGCGGCTTGGGGGCCGTCTTGGCCGCCCACTCGGCGCGGAGCGCCTCGAAGCGGTCGGTGGGGTCGGCGATGACGGTGTTCTCTGGCTTGAGCGCGCCGATTCGCGCCAGCGCGATGAGCCACTCGAGCTGCGCGAGGTCCGTCGCGTGGTCCGCCGCGGCCTGCTGGCGGTTCTGCTGCGAGGCCTCGGCGCGTCGGCGTTCGATGTCGGTGCGGTTGGGACGCAGCTCGGCGAGACGCGCTTCGGGGTCTGGCACCGAGGCGCGGAGCAGCCGCCCGGCCTCGCGGGCCTGCTCGAGGTACTGGTACTCGAGATGCGAGGCCGACTCGGCGCCGCGCTTGGGATAGGCGTGTAGGCCGTCGTACAAGCCCCACACACCCAGCCCGGAGAGCGCGACGAAGTAGATGAGCGTTTTGATCAGCCAGCGGCGGCTGAGGCTCGTCGTGGTTTTCTTGAGCGCTTCGGTTTCCATCGTGCTCCCTGCGGGCGTGAGGCGGGTTCAATGGTCGTCGCGTCGGACGGGGGCGCGACGGGCTCGGCGGGGCGCCGGCGTCGGGTCGTAATCGAGATCGTCGTTGTCGAGGGCCCGGGCCCACCAGCGTGCGGCGACCCGTCGCCCGTGCGGACGCGCGAGCAGGTCGTCGAACCCGCCCTCGGAGACGCGGCGCAGCGGGATGCGCGGGAACCGAGACTCGGGGAGCGTCAGGGCCCAGTTGAGCCAGTGCTCGACGGCGCTGCGCACACGCTCACCGGGGGGCGTGGACGCGTCGGGATCGGCGTCGTGGCGGCGCATCGAGCCAGTATAGCCGCCCGCACGCACGCCCCCGCCGCGGCCGCCGAGCATCGCGGGCGTCAAATCTCGTCGTCCTCTTCGTCGTCGTCGAGCGGGGGCTTGGGGTGGCGACGGTCGGGACCGACGCGGATCGCCTCGCGGCAGGCGCTCTCGAGCACCTGATGCAGCAGCTCGTGGTCGGGCGCCGTGGTGAGGCGGTCCATCAATTGGTTGATGCGCGTCGAGGCCGGCGCTTCGGGGTTGAGGCTCTCGATCGCGGCGTCTCCCAGCCCCTCGAGCACGTCGAGGAACCAGTCGGGCGTCAGCTCCTCGGGCGGCTCGACGCGGATGCGCACCGTCGCCGGACCGACCGCGACGATCGGCCAGAGCCCCTCGCTCGTCTCGGGCTCGCGCACGACGACGATCAGGGGCGTCTCTTCCTTGTCCGCCCGCTCGCGCAGGGCCCGCCCGTCGGCGCCGACGCAACGCGGCGGGTGCATCAGCACGCAGCCGGGTTCGATGCTCGTCGCCTGATCGGGGCTCTCGTGCTGCACGATGCGCCCCGCGTCGGCGGCGCGCTGGCGCTTGAGCCGTCGCGCCTCCTGCAGCGGCAGCAGCACGCGCGCCATGCGCTCGTAGTCCTGCCCGCGGTGGGCGATGCGCAGCGCGTCGAGGCACAGGCGCTCGCACTCGAAGATGCGCGTCGCCTGCAGGGCCTCGCTGGCGCGCTCCATCATCTCGTCGATGCGCCGGGCACGGGTCTCGGCGCCTTTGGAAGGAGTCGAATGGGGCACGTGGAGCCTCACGATGTGCGCGGTGCGCGGGTCAGTCCAGGTCTTGGGCGATCGCCAAGAGCGCGCTCCGCCACGCGTCGGCGTGGTCGCCCAGTTCGTACGCCAACTCGTCGGACACCCCGGCCCAGTCTCGTTGCTCGAGCGCGCTCTGCAGGCCCACCAGCCGGTCGCGCAGGCCGTCGATCAGCCCCGCCATGCTGGGACGCTCATCGAGCGGCTCGTTGAGGATCATCCCCCCCTGCTCCACCGCCGACTTCACCTGCTCCCACACCCGCAGGGCGCCGCCGAGTTCGGAGATCGCCTCCTCCGTCCGCCCCTGCTGCAGCGACGCGGCGGCCTCCGACTGCATCGTCTTGACCTCGAGCAGCGCCTGGGCCGCGTCGGTCAGGGCGGCCCGCACCAGTGCGCGGGGCGCCTCGCTGAAAAGGCGGATCTCGTCAGCGTAGGGCTCGCGGGTGGCCGTTTCGGGAGAGGCGAGGTGGTCGTCGGGGATCGGCGTCCCGTCGGCGCGAGCGTCGACGATGATCCGGCCCCGCGATTCGGCCTGTTCGCGACCCACGCGCAGGGCATCGCCGAGCGTGGAGGCCGCGGCGTCGAGGGGAACGTCGTCGAGGTACACCTGCATGACCGCATCATCGGCCCTTCCCGCTCGCCACACAACCGAAACTTCCCGGACCCCCACCCCCCGGAAACACCGGGGGTGACGGGGGGCGTCCAGGGAGGTCAGAGGAGAGCTCGGGCACGGTCGAGACGGCGGCGAAGGGAGGGGCTTCCGGGAGTGCCCGGACCGTGCCGGTCGTATCGTGTGCGGCCCCGGCGACCGCCTCGCCGATCATGGATGAGCCAGTGCCCACCGCCCACGACCAGCCATCGCGCCGTGTACCGCTCATCCCGCTCGACGCGGGCTGGTTGTTCCTGTTGCCGGGCATCGCCCTCGTGGCGGCGACGGTGCTCATCCCTGCCTTCGACGACCTCGGCGCCGCCCAACTCGAGCGCGACAAGCTCCGGGTCGTCGAGAACCACGCCCAGCGCCGCCTCGAGAACTACAGCCTCTACCTCGATGCGCTGCGCCGGGCCGACGAAGACCTCACCCTCTCCCTCGCCGCAACGCACCTGAACCTCGCCCCCGTCGACCGCACCGTGATCGTGATGCCCGATCAAGCCCGGGCCTCGCTCAACCCGTACCCGGCGCTGGAGCCCCCCTCGCCGCGGATGCCCACCCGGGTGACGCCCGACACCGTGCTCCAGCGGTGGGCGACGCACGAGCGGGCGCGGCTGTGGCTGCTGGCCTCGGGCGCGATGTGCATCCTGCTCGGCCTGCTGCCCCCCACGGCGCGCCGACGCGAGCGGGCGCCGCGCGGCGAATTCAGTCCTGCGCAACGATAAGCCGCGAGACCGACCGCACCGGCACGCCGAAGGCGCGGGCCTGCTCGTCGCTGCGCCGGGCGACGATCCTCGCCTCTCCGTCGGCGTCGATCCAGAGGTCCGTCGCGCTGCGCACCCGCGCCACGCGCAGACTGATCGAGAGTTCTGTGCGCAGACGCCGCGTCTGGACAGGCGCACCGCCCACCTGCAGCGTCTGCACGGCGTCGAAGGTGAGTTCGTGCGTCGCCTCGCCGCCGTCGCGCTCGCGGTCGGGGTTGTCGACGGGGTGGATGCGCACGCGCAGGGTTTGCGAGTGCGTTTCGCCGGCGTTGAGCGTCGCGGGCATCAGCGTCAGCGGCGGCTCGAACGTCGTCAGGACGCGCTCGGCGAAGTCGACGCTGGAGACGAGCACCACGGCGCCGTCGTCCGCGACGCGGAGTGTGTCCTCCGTGAGCGCCTCATCGTTGCGGGCGCGACGCTCGACGACGAGCCACGTCTTCTCATCGAGCGGGCGTGATTCACGCACCAGCGTCTCGCCTTCGAGCGAGCCGGAGACGACGCGGTACCGCGACTGCTTTTCGTCGGCGCCGGGGTGGGCGTAGACGTCCGCAGCGCGGAGGACGCCCGCGGGAGACGCGGCGGAGGCCATGAGCCCCTCCGGGCTGACGGCCGCTTTGTTCGAGGCGCACCCGCCCAACGCGACGATCGCGGCCGCGAACATCGCGTGGGTGAGCGCGGGCCCGCACGGAGAGGGTGCGCTGTGCATGAAGGAACCGTAGCAGGCGCCCCGGGCCCCCCGCCACGCAGTGCACCACGGGCGACCCTCCCTGGGAGAGGGTGGGCTCGCGGGGCTCGTGCGGGGCTCGGCGATGTTGATGGCCGATATACTCGCCGTCGCCATGCATCTCATCCCCACGCGCTGTTCGCGAGCCCTGACGCCTCTCCTCTGCGCCCTCGGCGCCGCGGCGGTGCTCGGCGCCTGCGCCCGCGACCGGGGTGCCCCGCGCGGGCAGGGCGAGAGCGTGTTCGAGCTTTTCACCCCGCCCAGCCCCGCGATCGCCGCGTCCTGGGCGACGGACCCCTTCGACGCCGACAAGCGGCTGCGGGGCCTTTTGCTGCTCGCCAACGCCCCCTTCGGGGGCGAGCCCCCCTACCTGCGGATGTACGAGTTGGCGACCGAGGACGGCGATCCCGGCGTCCGCGCTGTGGCGCTGCGGGCGCTGGCCATGCACGGCACGACCGACCACGCCGCGATGCTGATCGCGGGCCTCACCGACGCGAACCAACTCGTGCGCTGGGAGGCCGCCCGGGGCCTGCAGCGCGTGCACGCCGAATCGGCCATCGGTCCCCTCATCGACCGCCTCTCGCCCGACCGGGAAGAGTCGACGCAGGTCCGCTCCGCCGCCGCCAGAGCGCTGGGGCAGTACGCGCAGGTGCGCGTGGTCGAGCGATTGATCGGTGTCCTTTCCGACCGCAGCCTGGCGGTGAACGACAGCGCCCTCGCCTCCCTGCGCACGCTCACCGGCGAGGACTTCGGCTACGACGCCCGCGCCTGGTTCGATTGGTCGCGCCATCCGCAGACCGACCTCTTCGCCGGTCGCACGCCCTACATCTTCCCCGTCTTCGAGCGCGACCCGACCATCGTCGAGATGCTGCTGCCCTGGTTCGGCCCGCCCAACGAGATCGCGGCCCAGCCCATCGGCATGCCGCCGCAGGAATCCGTTGCTCCCGCCGGGCGGGGCGGCTGACGTGCGGGCGCTGCGCCGCGACGGCTCCACGATCACCCTCGTGAAGGACGCCCCGGAGCCGACCCCGCGCCCCGGCGAGGCGCTGGTGCGCCCGTTGCGCTTCGCCGTCTCCTCGATGGACGTCGAGATCGCGCGGGGGCTCGCCGCCTACGAGGGCGTGCTCGGGCAGGAGTTCGTCGGCGTTGTCGAGCGCATCGAGCCCGCCGGGGGCGGCGCCGACGAGCGGGCCGCGTCGCTCAAGGGGGCGCGCGTCGTGGGCAGCCCGTGGTGCGCGTGCGGCGAGTGCCACGACTGCCGCCGCGGGCTCTCCGGGCACTGCAAGCACGCGACGATGCTCGGCGTTCGAGGGCGCGACGGCTGCTTCGCCGACGCGTTCGTCATCCCCGCGCGGAACCTCGTCGCCGTCCCCGAGCAGGTGGACGACGACCGCGCCGTCTTCGCGTGGCTGCTCGCCGGCGCCATCCACACCGCCCAGCAGGTGCGCATCGAGGGCAAGCCCTACATCACGGTGCTCGGCGACGGCCGGCTGGGGCTGCTCACGGCGCAGATCATGGCCCGCCTCAACGCCTCGGTGCGCGTCGTCGGCCTGCACGAGGACAAATTGGCCCGCTGCGAGAAGTGGCGCCTCAAGCACCGGCTGGTGCGCGACGTGGGCGAGCGCGCCGATCAGGACATCGTCGTCGACTGCACCGGCACGCGCGACGGCTTCGAACTGGCCATGCGCTACGTGCGGCCCAAGGGCGTGATCCTCATGAACTCGCGCCTCTCCCACCTCAACGCCGCGGGCGCGCCGGAGCGCCCGCTCGACCTCCGCCCCATCGTCGAGCACGAGATCACCGTCAGCGGCAGCCGCGGCGGGTCGGTCGCCGAGGCGCTGGGCTTCCTGCGCAGCGATGTGGTCGACGTCGTGAGCCTCATCACCAGGCGCATGCGCCTCGACGACGGGCCGGAAGCCGTCCGCGCCGCGGAGCAGCCCGAGCAGATCTGCGTTCTCGTGGACCCCTGACCCCCGCGCGCACCGGCGTCAGAGCTCCAGCAGCTCCCCGTCGGTGAGCGGGCGCATGTCGGTCGACGCGGGGTCGAAATCATCGCCCATATGGATGAGCCGGATCTTGCGCCGCAGCGCATCGGGCAGGGCGTTGAGCTCTTCGATCGTGGTGTGCGCCGGCGGGTGGTTCGTCTCGTGGACGATCAGGTCCGCGGCGCTGAGCCACTCGATGTGCGCCGCCTCGAAGAGCGTGTCGCCCGACCACCCCAGCGTGCGCTGGCCGTCGCTGATGAGCAGGCCGATGGTGGGCACGTGGTGCGTCGTGAACCGGCAGCGCACGCGCAGGCCGGCGATCGTCGCCTCGGTCTCGGGCTCGAGCAGCCGCACGTCGAAGTAGTCGTCGATCCGCACCGGACGCTCGACGCCGATGAGCGTGTCCATCGCCGGGGCCAGGCGCTGCCACAGGCGGTCGATGACGGGGGCCGTGGTGTGCAGGCGCGGCGGGTTCTGGCGGGCTCCGGTCTTGCGGTCCACCCAGCCGGTGAACCCCACCGACTCGAGCCCGTTGCAGTGGTCGCCGTGCAGGTGCGTGAGGACGATGTCGTCGATCACCGAGACATCGACCTCCCACCCGTGGCGCGACGCCGCCTCGTGAATGACGCGGTGGATCGGGTCCGGGCAGTCGAGCAGGATATGGCCCTCGGGCGCCTCGATAAGCGCGCTCGATCCGTAATGCAGACGTGTAAAGGCGTCGCCGACGCCGAGTATCAACGCGCGCATCGTATCCCCTCGCATGCCTTACTGACGCGCTCGCCGCGCCCAGTGCACGGCCACTGTAGCGACCCCCGCCAGAGGCCGCCCGCATCGGGCGCCGGACATCGGGCGGGGGCGTTCACGACTCCCTCCGGATGAGCACGACGGTCTGGTCGTCGGCCGCGGGGGCGCCGCCCGTGAAGGCGTCCACCGTGGAGCGGATGCGGTCGGAGATCTCGCTCGCCGCCGACCCGCGCATGCCGGTGAAGATGTCGATGAGCCGCTCGAGGCCGAACTGCTCGTTGTCGTCGCGCATGGCCTCGATGATGCCGTCGGAGATCACGGCGTAGACGTCCCCGGGCTCGAGACGGATGCGCGTGGAACGCTCGGCGTCGAGGTCGGGCAGGATGCCCAGCGGCATGGTGTCGGCGTCGCTGACGATCACCTCGTTGGTCGCGTACCGATGCAGGAGCAGCGGCGCCTGCCCGGCGCTGAAGACGTCCAGCGTGTGCGCGAGGGCGTCGAGCTCGCCCATCCACGCGGTGACGAAGAGCCCGGGGGGGAGATCCTCACAGAGCTGGCGGTTGATCTGCGACATCGTCTCCAGCACGCCCGCGCCGATGCGCGCCCCCATGCGCAGCATCGAGCGCACCTGCGTCACCGAGAGCGCCGGCCCCACGCCGTGGCCCGTGGCGTCGGCCATGAAGAAGAACGCGCCGTCGGCCTCGTCGCCGTTGGGCATCACGCGCCGCGACGACCCGTCGTGCGCCAGGCCCACCGCATCGTACGCGTCGCCGCCGGTCTGCTCCGCGGGCTCGCTGAACGCGGCGAGGTCGTAGCCCTTCATCCGCGGCAGGCTCGACGGGAACGACTGCTGCTGCACGTGCCGCGCGACCTCGATCTCACGCTCGAGCTTCTCGCGCATCAGGCGGTCCTCGAGCAGGCGGGCACGCTTGATCGCCACCGCGGCCTGCGCGGCGAGGGCGCAGGCGATCTCCTCGTCCTCCGGCCCGAAGCGGCCGCCGCGCTTGTTGAGCACCTGTGCCACCCCCACCAACTCGCCGCCAACGCTCTCGAGCGGGATCGCCAGGATGGAGCGCGTGCGGAAGCCCGTCGCCTTGTCCACCGCGGGGTTGAAGCGCGGGTCGGCGTAGGCGTCGGGCACGTTGATCACGGCGCGGGCGCGGGCGCACTCGCCCGCCAGCCCCTGCCCGACGTCGACGCGGATCTCCTCGGGCACGCCCGGCCCCGAAGCCACGCCGTGGGCCACGCTGGAAAAGAGCTGCGACTTGGGCGCATCGTGCTCGAACACCGTGGCGCGCTCGGCGTCGAGCACGTCGCGCATGGCGTCGATGATCACCGAGAGCACCTCGTGCAGGTCGTCGGTGGCCCCGAGCAGGCGCGCCACCGCCAGCACGCGACGCAGCGCGTCCTGGTGCAGCGTTGACTCCGCTTCGGGCATGAGCACCGGGCCTTTCGGCGCCGCGGCGCGGCGCGCATCCGAATTGTACGAACGCCGTTCACCCCCGCAACACGGGGGCGGGCGCGTCGGGTCACGCCCGCGCGGGCTCGACGACGAAATCGCTCACCTGGCGCGTGCTGGGCGCATCGGGGTCGGACTCGACGTCCCACGTGATCAGCCCCGGCACGAACGGGGTCGGCAGCCGCGCTTCTCTGGGCAGCACGCGCACCGAGAACCCGCAACGCCCCGACTGGTGCGCGGTGAACGAGCCCGCGAAGGTGTGCAGCCCGGAACCGCGCTCCCCCCCGCCCTCGTGCGTCATCTCCTCGGCGAGCCCGTCGACGAGGTCGCCCGTGCTGGTGACCGCGCCGTGGTACACCTGCACCAGCACGTCCTCGGGCGACAGATCGCCCAGCCGCACCGACGCCTCCACCCGCACCCCCGTGCGGATGGGCACCTGGGCGCTGATGTCGGATCGCACACTCTCGATCGCCACCCCCGGCCAGTGGTCGCGCAGGCGGTGCATCCGGTCGGACACGTCGCGCGCGTTGCGCAGCGCATCGCGCTGCATCATCATCGCGGCCTCGTGCGCCGGGTAATAGTGCGCCGACGCGTAGCCCATCACCATGCGGTTGGAGTTGAACCGCGGCGCCATGCCCGCGATGCTGCGCTTCATCCGCGTGATCCACTTGCGGGGCAGGCCGGCGCTGTCGCGGTCGTAGAACTCGGGCAGGATCTCGCGTTCGATGAGGTCGAACAGGGCGCGGCTCTCGACCTCGTCCTGCTCGTCGCGGTCGTCGTACTGCTCGCCGCGACCGATCGCGAAGCCGGACTCCGGGTCGTACGCCTCGTCCCACCAACCGTCGAGGATGGAGACGTGGATCACCCCGTTCATCGCGGCCTTCATGCCCGATGTGCCCGAGGCCTCCATGCCGCGCACCGGCGTGTTCAGCCACACGTCGCAGCCCTGCACCAGGCGCCGGGCGACGTCCATGTCGTAGTCCTCGAGGAAGACCAGCCGGCCCTCCAGGCCCTCGGCGCGAGCGAAGCGGACGAGGTCGCGGATGAGCTCCTTGCCCGGGCCGTCGGCGGGGTGCGCCTTGCCGGCGAGCAGCAACTGCACCGGCCGATCGTCGTTGGTGAGCAGCGCCCGGAGGCGTTCGAGGTTGCGCAGCAGCAGCGTGCCGCGCTTGTACGTGGCGAAGCGCCGGGCGAAGCCGATCGTGAACGCGGTGGGGTCGACGCGTGCGGCGACGCGGTCGGCTTCCTCCTGCCCGGCGCCGCGGATGCGCATCTGCTCGCGCGACTTGGATCGCGCCCACGTGACGAGCTGCTCGCGCGTCCGCTGGCGGACGCGCCAGAGCTCCTCGTCGGGGATGTCGCGCACGCCGCGCCATACGTCGTGGTTGGCCGGGTCGCGCTGCCAGGCGCTGTCGAGATAGCGGTCGAAGAGGTCGATCAGGTCCGACTTGATCCACGACCGCGCGTGCACGCCGTTGGTGACGTGGCTGATGGGCACCTCCTGCTCGGGCAGGCCGGGCCAGAGGCGCTGCCACATCCGCCGGCTCACCGCGCCGTGCAGGCGGCTCACGCCGTTGCAGTCGCGCGCGGTGCGCAGCGCCAGCACCGCCATCGAGAAGAACTCGCCGCGGTCCTCCGTGTGCTCGCGCCCCAGCGCCAGCAGGCCCTCGAGGTCCAGGCCGATGTCGTGGAGCATGTGCCGGAAGTAGCGCTCCATGATCTCGGGCGCGAAGCGGTCGATGCCCGCGGGCACGGGGGTGTGCGTGGTGAAGACGTGCCCCGCCGCCGCGGCCGTCCGCGCCTCGTCGAACGACACGTTGTGCGCCTGACGAAACACGCGGATGCGCTCCAGCGCCAGGAACGCGCTGTGGCCCTCGTTCATGTGGTACACGGTGGGCTCGACGCCCATCTTCTCCAGCGCCCGCACGCCGCCGATGCCCAGCACGATCTCCTGCTTGATGCGCATCTCGACGTCGCCGCCGTAGAGGTTGCGGGTGATGTCGCGGTCGTCGCGCTGGTTCTCGGGGAAGTTGGTGTCCAGCAGGAACAGGGCCGTGCGGCCCACGTTGCACCGCCACACGCCGATGGTCACGCTGCGCCCCGGCAGCTCGACGCTCACGCGGAACTGCTGTCCCGTGGTCGGGTCGATCACCCTGTGCACGGGCTGGTTGGGGAAGTCCTGCTCGGGGTACGTCTCCTGCTGCCAGCCGTCGGAGTTGAGGTACTGGTGGAAGTACCCGTTGCGGTAGAGCAGCCCGACGCCGACGAGCGGGACGCCCAGCTCGCTCGCCGACTTGAGGTGATCGCCCGCCAGCACGCCGAGGCCGCCCGAGTAGACATGGAGGCACTCCGTGAGCCCGAACTCGGCGGAGAAGTACGCCGCGAGGAAGGGCCGATCGGACTTGTCCCCGATCTCAGGGCGCTCGCTCGCCCGCGTGTCGTGCCACGTCGGGCGCTCCATGTGCGCGGTCATCGAGGCGTGCACGAGGCTCAGGGCGTGCAGGTACGAGTTGTCGGCGGCGGCGCGATCCAGTGTCTCCTGCGCGATCTGCCCCAGCATCCGCACGGGGTTGTGGTGCGTCTCGTTCCACAACTCGCGGTCGAGGCGCACGAAGAGATCGATGGCGCGGGGGTTCCACGTCCACCACAGATTGTGCGCGATCTCCAGTAGTGGCGCGAGCGGGACGGGCAGCGCGGGGATGACGCGGAACGAGCGGACGCGGGCTTGGCCGTAAGGGAGCATGGGGGTCTCGCGGACGCGGGGTGGGGTTCGGGCAGGACGCACCGGAGCCGATCGCCCCCGGGCGGGGCGGGGCCCACGCGGAGCGCATCGGCGCCGTACGCTGGACACTTTATCGGCGCAGCGCACTCGAGGCGGAGAATCACCCCTCCGTCTCGGGGAGCGCACACCCCGCCCGAGCGCTTACCATGCGACTTTTCCCACTCCGACCAGCCGCACGGGAGACAAAAGCCATGCGATATTTCATCCTCACCCTCGCCTACGCCGCGGTGCTCCTGCTCGCGGGGATCGTCGCCTTCCTGCTCGCCCCCGAGGGCGCCAGGGCCACCACGGCCCTCATCGTGCCCGGGTTCGCCGCCGCCTTCATGGTGCTGCTCGCCATCGGCATGCGCGCCACCGCGGGCACGCCGACGTCCAAAAAGATTCAGCTCGCGGCGATCGCCATGGCGGTGCTCTTCGCCCTCGCCTTCGGCGGCCGTGCCGCCAGCGCCTCGCCCAAGGTGCGTGCGCACATGGATGCGCAGCAGGCCTACACCCAGGCCGTCGAGACCGGCGCGACCCCCGACACGCCCGAGGCGCGCCGCGCCTTCTTCGAAGCCCGCGATGCGCCCCCCTACAGCCCCGGCTACCTCACCCGCACGCTCTGGCTGCTCTGCGGCGCCTCGCTGGGCTACGCCGGCGCCATGCTGATGCGCGGCAAGCCCGTCGAGCCGAAATGACCCGCGTCGGCGCCCGTTACTCGGCGATGCGCCACGCCGCGCCGTCGCGGGTGACGCGCCGGTAGAGCGTGTCGCGCTCCACGGGCGTAAAGCCCGCGTCGCGGATGGTGCGCTGGAGGTCGGGCACGGTCACTTCCTGATGCGTGGTGGCGCCGCCGACCTTGGTGATGTCGTACCACACCACGGTGCCGTCGATGTCGTCCGCGCCGCTCTGGAGCATGAGCTGCGCCATCGCCAGCGTCTGCATGATCCAGAACGCCTTCACGTGCGGGAAGTTGTCGAGCATCAGCCGCGCCACCGCCAGCGTGCGCAGGTTCTCGATGCCCGAGGGACCGGGCAAACGCTCGAGCGCGCTGCCGTCGGGGAAGAAGGGGAGCGGGATGATCGTCTGGAAGTACCCGCCGCGATCGTTCATCGCGGGCGTGGGCGGGCGGACGCCCTCGCGCGTGAGGGTTATGGCGCCGCTCCCGTCGGCGGCGTAGCCCAACCGCGCCAGCGCTTCGTCCTGCGCTGAGCGCAGCATGTCCATGTGGACGAGCCGCTCGTCGCGCTGCTCGATGTGCCCGTAGAGGATCGTCGCGTTGGTGTTCAGCCCCAGCTCGTGCGCCACGCGGTGGACATCCAGCCACACGTCGGAGCGGATCTTGCCCTTGAACGCCTCGTCGTGAACGCGGTCGTCGAAGACCTCCGCCCCGCCCCCCGGCAGCGAGCCGAGCCCCGCCTCGAGCAGGCGCTCCAGCACCCAGCGGATCGACGCCTTCCGGTCGTCGTTCTTCATCACCTTGGCGATGCGCGCCAGGTGCACGATCTCCACCGCCGTGAACGCCTTGAGGTGCAGCCCCGGCGCCGACTCGCGGATCGCGCGCAGCATGTCCGTGTAGTACTCGAAGGGCAGGTGCGGCTGGAGCCCGCCGACGATGTGCATCTCCGTCGCACCGGACTCGACCGCCCGCAGCGCCTCGGCGCGCACCTCGTCGAGCGAACGCGTGTACGCCCCCTCGTCGCCCTTCTTGCGGTGAAACTCGCAGAACGTGCACGAGAGCGCGCAGATGTTCGAGTAGTTCAGGTGCCGGTTGATGTTGTAGTAGCCCACGCCCGGGTTGAGACGCTGGCGCACCTCGTCGGCGATCTCGCACAGCGACCAGATGTCGGGCGTCTCATAGAGAACGCGCCCGTCCTCCATCGACAGCCGCTCGCCGGTGAGGGCCTTGGCGCGGATCGCGTCCAGGCGCGGGTCTCCGTGGCCGGGGCCGAGGGCGGGCGGACGGGATGGTGCAGCGGTGGTGGGCATGACCGTTCCTTCGTCGGCTTTGGGGCGCTCGATACACGCCCCGCGGACGCAACGATACGCGCAAAGCCCCCGCACCGCGTGCGGGGGACACTGCGGGAGAGTGTTCCGGGGGACGTTCCGGGGGGTGCACGCGTCAAAAACGACCGTGGCGCCCGGTGAGGACGCCACGGTCGGATCGGTTCGTGCGCCCCCGCGCCGGCGTTTCGCCGACGCGGAAGCGTGTGTGGACGGTGTGGGCCCCGCTCAGGCGACGATGCTCACCAGCACCGCGTCGGCGGCGGTGCGCGCCGTGTAGGGCACGATCGCCAGGCGGACGCCCGCGGGGATCTCCACGCTCACAGGCGAGGCGCCGTGCCCACCGGAGGACTGGATCTGCGCGAGCGTGGCGCCGATGCGCCCGTCGTCTTCGAGCACCACGAGGCGGTAGCCGCCGTCGATGGGCGCGAGCCCGCGGTGCAGGAGGTACGCGGCGTTCTTGTCGACGAGGAGCGAGGCCTGCGCAGCGCCGGGCGCGGGGTTCGACGATGCGGCGAAGGAGACGAGCGTGGCCTCCTGGCTCAGCATGGAGTCGAGGAAGCGGGCGCCGTAGGACTGCAGCACAGTCGTCAGCATGCCGCCCTCGGTCTCGGCGATCTGGATGCTGCGGAACTGGTCGGACACGCGGTGCACCGAGAAGCCCAGCACGATCGTGCCGGCGAGCAGCGCGATGCACGCCGCACGCCAGATCGGCGAGACGTTGCGCTGCAGCGCCACCGTGAAGGGGCCGACGCTGCGGGCGATCCGCTGCCGGGCCTCCGCGTCGCGGATGGCCGCCACGGCGTCGATCACCTTGCGCTTCAGGCCGGGCGGGGGCGGGACGTTGGGCAGGATGTCGTCGATGTCGGAGTGGCGCAGCATCTCGCGGCGGATCTGCGACTGCACCGCGGGCGCAGCGCGCTCGTACGCCTGTTCAAAGGCCTGACGCTCCTCATCGTCGAGGAGGTTGAGCACGTACATGGAGGCTTGTTCGTAGAGTTCTCTTGTGCTGATCATGCCGCGAATTCCTCGCCTGCGCTGCGCTCTCTGAGGCGCACCAGCGCCCTGCTGAGAGCAGATTTGATGGTCCCCAAGGGCTTGTTGAGCTCGATCCCGATCTGACGCAGCGTCTGCCCACCGAGGTAGGAACGGATGACCACCGTTCTCTGCAATTCGGGAAGCTGATCGATGCGTTTCATAAGTGCTTCGTACCGTTCGTCGTTTTCCATCCGGCCCGTCGGGTTCACCGGCTCGGCCGGCGTGGGCAGGGCCTCGTTGAGCGAGGAGGGCTTGATCCTCGCCTGCGCCCGCCGCATCCGGTCCACGAGGATCCGTCGCGAGAGCAGCATCACCCAAGTCACCAGCGCCGCCTTCTTCGGGTCGTAGCGCGATGCGGTTCGCCACAAACGAACGAAGATCTCCTGCACCGCGTCCTCGGCGTCGGCCCGAGTCGGCATGGCCTGATACGCCATCCGGTACACCAGCGGGCCGAAGCGGTCGTACAGCTCGGAAATCGCGGACTCGTCATCCACGCTCACGCGCTGCATCAGCTCGAGATCGGCGTCGTTCTGTGACGCGCCCATGGCTTCCGCCTCTCTGTCCGTTTACGTCGGCCGGGCTTTTTCTATGCCCATCATTCTACGTGCCTCACCCGCAAAGAGATGCGAAAATCTTCGAGGACCGTACATAATCCTACCATAAAATGGGGCCGATGGAACAAATGAATATGAATGTTCGGTTGTAAGGAGGGTGGGCACACGATAAAGTTCAGAGTGCCCACAGGACCGACCCCGGACGGGGCCGTGTCAGGGAGGTGAGCTTCCGTGACGAAGACAACCCTAGGCGATCAACGTGCGACGCCCCGGCGTCTTGCCCATCGACGCAAGAACTCCTCACGCATGTCCTACCGCCGGCTCGCCGGCGGGTTCACGCTTCTTGATCTTTTGGTCTCGATCGTCGTCATCGGGCTGCTGCTCGCGATCGTGCTGCCGCTGCTCGCGCAGGCTTCTGAGGCCACGAAGCGCGTGGTCTGCCGCTCCAACGTCCGGCAGATCGGCATCACGCTGGCGCTGTACGCCGAATCGCACAACGGGCGCCTGCCCCAGAGCATCTACGCCACGGAGTACCAGCAGGGCCTCTTCATGCCGCAAGAGATGCTCCTCGTGCGCACGCCCGAAGCGCTCGATGGCTGGGACGGCCTCGGCCGCCTCTTCATCGAGGACTACATCGCCACGCCGCAGAGCTTCTACTGCCCCAGCCACCGCGCCGGCCACACCTTCGACGCGTACGAGTCCGCGTGGATCGACCCCGTCGACACCGAGATCGTCACCAACTACCACTACCGGGCCATACCCAGCATGGCCAACTACCTGTACGACCTCGACCCCGGCATGGCGCTGATCGCCGACGGCATGCGCTCGATCTCTGATTACAACCACAAGATCGGCTCCAACGTGCTGCGTGCCGACCTCTCCGTACGCTGGTTCGAGGACACCAACAGCACGCTCGCCTCCTCGATCCCGCTCGCCGTCGGCGACTCGAACGCCGATGTCAACGTCGCCTTGGCGTGGTGGGTGCTCGACACAGGTGAGAGCAACAGCTTCCCCGGCCTGCCGTGGTCGCCCAACCCCAACCACAACGCGCCCTCGGGGCTCTCCGCCAGGCTCGCCTGGTAAGACGCGCAGCCGCCGGTCGGTGGCGATCGCGCCTCGGGCGCCGTACATATCATCCAACTGCGAACCCGCACGGCCGCGATGCGTCAACGAACAGTGGCCCGACGCCGTCGCCGCGCCCTGTCCACGCAACGCCAACCGCCCCAGCCGAGGAGCTCAACAGCATGCCCATCAGCCCCCGCCACGCCGCCGCCGCCCTCGCGTCGACGACGTTCATCGCCGCCGCCGCCCACGCGCAGCTCACGCCCGACCGCCTCTACTACGGCGTCAATCGCGCCATCCCCATGACCATCGAGGCGCCGCGCGACATGGGCGGGGAGATCGAGATCGTCCTGCACCGCCACGGCGTCGACGAGCCCGTCGAGACCGCCAGCGCCGAGGCCGGACGCGTCGACCTCGCGGGCCTCTTCCCCGTGCTCTGGACCACCAGCGAGCACCGCGTGCTCTTCGCCCAGCTCCGCGTCGGCGGCGTGGAAGTCGGCCCGCCCGTCGTCCTCCAGCCCATGCTGACCCCCTCGCGCGCTGTGTCGCAGGCCGGCAGGATCTCCTGGCGCACCCCGCCCGCGCCCGTCTTCTCCGGCCTCCGCGCCTGGACAGACCGGCACATCGTCCTCGAGACCAACCTCGGCGAGGTCGAGATCGCCCTCCGGCCCGATGAGGCGCCCAACACCGTCTACCACGTCCTCGGCCTCGTCGAAGGCGGCTTCTACACCGACATCATCTTCCACCGCGTCGTGCCCATGTCCGGATCCGGGCACCCCTTTGTCGTGCAGGCCGGCGACCCCACCGGGCGCGGCGACGGCGGGCCCGGCCAATTCATCGACCTCGAGAAGAGCGAGCTTCCACACGACTTCGGCGTCATGTCCATGGCCCGCACCAACGACCCCGACACCAACGGCTCCCAGTTCTTCCTCTGCCTCAGCCGCGAGGGAACCTCCTTCCTTGACGGCAACTACACCGCCTTCGCCCAGAGCGTCCGCGGCGCCGACACCATCGTCGCCCTCTCCCGCGTCGCCCTCCGCGACGAGCAGTCCGGGCGCCCCGTCGAGCCCCCCGTCATCCAACGCGCGTACACCACCCCCGCGCCCCCATTCAGCCAGCGCCCCGACCCCGTCTCCCGGCCCCAGGGCGACGCTGAAACGCCCCGCTGAGGCCCGATCTCAGGCTTTTGCAACACAGTTGCGGATCCAACCTTGACCGGCGCACGAATGGGGGGATAGAACCAATGGTCCGCCGGGGACCCAGGAGCGGCATGCGCAACCGACGCGACATCACGGTCAGGCAGGGTGTCGCACCCATGCTGCGCCGTGTTCCAAGCGTCTGTGTCGGAGCGTTGCTCTGGCTCTGCCTCGTCGCATTGGTGGCCCAGCCCGTCTTCCTGGCGGCGCACCGGCACGCCGCGCACAACGACGCCCACGCCGCTTTGGCCATCGCCGAAGCGCCCGCACCGTCGTCCTGCGTTGCGCAGCACGATTGCGACAGCGCTCCCGAGCCCACGAGGCCCGGCCCCGACCACCATCACGAGCACGACGACGCCGACTGCGCCGTGTGCCATTACCTCGCCTCCAGCCGCGTAGCGCTGGTGCTCATCGCCGAGAACCCGGCCTCGACACCCGCTCTGTGCTGCGGCCTCGTGACACTCCCCGACGCCCCGGCCCTGCCGCGGCGCCTCGACACCCCGGCGCAGCCCCGCGCCCCCCCGATCGGCTGATTGCGCTCCCCGTTTGTCCGACCTCTTGTTTCACGCAGGGTCGAGACGGGTCGACGCATTCGCCGCATCGTCTTTCAACGTCAACGATGGATCACGCCCGCGTGCGCCGCCACAGAAGCGCACCCGAGGCGGAAAGGGCTTGCAGCCATGCGCTCCCGCGCGTTCACACTGGTCGAGATGCTCGTCGTGGTGGCGGTGGTCGGGATCCTCATCGGTATCCTCCTCCCCACGCTCGGCGGCGCACGCGAGTCCGCACGGACCGCCGTGTGCGTCTCGAACATGCGCCAACTCGGCGTGGCGCACGGGCTGTTCATGCAGGCCAACGACGGGCAGATCATCGACGTGGGCCTCTCCCACGGCGGCGTCGGCAATGCCTCGGGCGCGTGGGTCAACACGCTCCAGCGGTATCTCGGCGACCCCCTCAATGTGCGCTGCCCGGAGGACAGGAGCCCCCACTTCCTGCCCGACGAGATCACGCAATACGACGTTGACAACGGCGACTTCGGCGGGGCGACCCCCGTCCCCGGCTCGACCGACCGCTTCCGACGCACCAGCTACGGCGCCAACAACTTAATCTCCGATTCTGCCGGGCTCGATCAGCAAACGAGCGACCTACGCACCTACTTCAACAACATCGACCGCATCCGCCGCCCCGCGGCCATCGTCGCCTTCTTCGAGCTCGCCGAAACGGGTGAGTTCGCGGGCAGCGACCACGCCCATGTTGAGCAGTGGAGTCTCCCCGGCGTGCCGGTGCCACCAACGTTCGCCATCTCGCAAGCGTTGCGAAACGCCGAGTTGCACCAGCACGGCGGCGTTCCCCGGAAGGGGCTCCGCGGTGTCGATGCGGTCCGCGATCAAGCGACTCCCGCGCCATCTGATGATGTGTTGTCGTTGTTCTTCGATGCCCGTTCCAACTACGCCTTCCTCGACGGCAGCGTCCGAACCGCGGAGTTTCAAGAGGTCTACACAGACGTGGAGCGCAATCTCTTCGACCCGTCCCTGCAATGACGCGTTGCGCCCGACGAGGGCGCTCGCACCCTGCACACCACTTCGAAAGAGAGCGCTCTGACATGCCACGCTTCACCCGCCTCGCGATCATCGCGTGCGCCGCCTTCTCCTTCGCCGCCCACGCGCAACTGCACTCCGGCGACATCATCCTGCACACCGACGAGGGGCGCATCCTCACCGGCATCGGCAACCCCGGCGCCGGAACGTTCGAGGAGCGGCAGATCTTCACCGCCATCCTCGGGACGTCCTTCCCCAATTTCACCAGCGACCCGGGCTTCGACTGCCTGCCCGGGACCTTCCCCGTGCCCAGCGCCAACGGGTTCAACGTGCTCGATGCGCTCTGGCACTGGGACGGCGAGACCTTCGTTCCCACCGCGGGCGAGAACATGCGCATCAGCCTCGGCCCCGCGAACGTCACCACCTCCGACGGCTTCGTCGCGGGCTTCACCCTCAACGTAGCTTCCAACGGCTCGTGGCACCGCCACTACTCCTTCTTCCTGCAGCAGGGCGCGGCCCCGGCCATCGCCGACGGCGTCTACCTCCTGCAGTTGGAGATCTACAACACCGGCGGCGCCCTCGAACCCACCGAGCCCATCTACATGCTCTTCAACCAGAACGCCTCCGCGTCGGACGTCGACGACGCTGCGGCGTGGGTGCAGGCCAACTTCATCGACGAGCCCGGGATCCCCGGCGACCTCAACGGCGACGGCGTCGTTGACTTCGCCGACCTCAGCATCGTCCTCAGCCAGTTCGGCATGGAGGGCGACGACCTCGATGGCGACGCCAACGGCGACGGCGTCGTCGACTTCACAGACCTCAGCATCGTGCTGAGCAACTTCGGAACGGGCCTCTGATACGCCCACGCAACCCTTGATTCCTCCCGCGCTGCGCTCGTTGCGCACCGCGCTTCACATCCGGCGTCGCCGTGCGGAAGGCGCCGCCAAGCATTTGTTCGAGCTTCAACCAACACCCGCGCCACCGAGCGCACCAGTTCCCAGGAGGAACGACATGAGCATCAAGCGACTCACCAGCCTCAGCATCCTCGCGGCCATCGCCTCCGGCGCAGCCGCCACCGCCGCCGCCGACCGCCACATCGGCATCGACGCCGTCGACGGCCGCCTCACCACCTTCAACTACCAGAGCGGCGTCGGCTACCTCAACACGCAGCGCGTCTTCACCAACATCTTCGACGCCGACCTCTTCTTCACCGACGACAACGGCACCAACATGCCCGGCGGCACGCTCGCCACCCCCGGCGCTGTGGGCTTCAACATCCTCGGCTCGCTTCTGGTGTGGGACTCGGGTCTGCAGAACTTCGTCAGCACCGACCACACCATCAACATCAGCGCCGGCCCCGCCTCGGTGGACACCGCCGACGGCTTCGTCGCCGGCTTCGGCACGAACGTGCGCGACGAGATCTCCCACCCCGACAACAGCGCCCAGTGGGGTCGTCACCACACCCACTTCGGCTACACCCTCAACGGACCCGAAGGCACGCCCAGCGACGGCATCTACCTGCTCAACCTCGAGTGGTGGTACGAGGCCGGCGACGGCAACCCCGTCTCCTACGACACCTCGCTGCCCTTCTGGACGGTCTTCGGCCTCAACGTTGATGACACCGATCTCCTGAACACGGCCCAGTGGGTGCGCGACAACGTCGTCCCCGCCCCCGGCGCCGCGGCCATCCTCGGCCTCGCCGCGCTGGCGGGCGTCCGCCGCCGTCGCTGATTCAACATCGCCTTCCGCGGCCGCCCCCTCGGAGGAGACGGGTGGCCGTCCACGCCCCGCGCCGCCCGCACGGCGCGGGGCTTTTTTGCGCGCACACTTCGGAGCAAACAGCGCCCGCCTACTCGTCGTCCTTCTTCTCTGCATCCCGATCGTTGCGAGAGCCACCCAGCAGGCCGCGCAGGGCCCGCCCCGCCTCGCCGGCGCGATCGCCCACGACGTCGCCCAGCCGGCGCTCCGCCTCCGCGCCGAGCCTGTTCCCGAGCTCGCGCGCGCCCGCCTTCACCAGCGCATCGGCGAACCCCTTGTCGTCGACGCCGATGCGCGGGTTGTCGAGCGGGCCGCGCAGCGAGACCGGGAACGTGAGGTTGTTCACCGTCGAGGCGCCCACGCCGGGCATCGAGACCTCGGAATTGTTCAGCGTGAGTTGCAGGGGCATGTCGATCGCGCCCGCGTCCCACACGCCGCTCGCCGCGACGCTCACCGTCCCGCCGCGCACCGGGCGCTGCCCGCCGATGCGCATGCCCGAGGCCACCTTGTCCACCGATAGATTGCGCAGGGCGAGGCTCAGGTCGTTGCGCCCGCCCGGCGTCGCCGACGCGGCGCCCAGGGCCACCGTCACGTCGATGTCGCCGGAGCGCGACTTCACGTGCACCCGCGGCGCCCCCTCGACCAGACGCGGGCTCGTCGAGACGTTCTGCGCCCGCACATCCAGCGGGTCGCCCTCGATCGCCGCCACGCGCACGCCCTCGGCCACGATCTCGCGCACCAGCAGCGTGGGCGAGCCCTCGACGAGGTGCGACGCCACCACCCGCGCGTAGCCCCGCGACTCGACCTCGCGCGCCAGGCGTTCGCGCAGCGTCTCACGCGTCGGCGCCCCGGCCGCGTCCTCGCCGCCGCTGGCGCGCTCGATCCACCGCCGCGCCTGCGCCAGGCGCTCCTTCCAGACGCGTGCATCCTCGAAATAGTCTTCGAGCGTCTTCTCGTCCTCGCGCGCCGGGGGCGGCTCGCGCGGCTCGGGCGCCCGACCCACGATCACCCCGCGGATCCGCCGCGCCTCGCCGCTGCTGGCCTCGATGGCCTCCACGCGGTCGATCGTCAGCCGCTTGCGCAGCAAGTCGGCGCCGCTGATGGCGAGTTCGACGCGATCGGCGCGGAACAGGTCTGTCTCTAGGGCGTTGGGGTCGGCCATCGCCAGCCCCTCCACGGTCATGCGGCCCTCGCGCAGGCTCAGGCTGGCGCTGCGCAGGTCCACCGTGGCGCCGTTGGCCCGCTCCAGACCGCGCTGCAGCGCCGCGGTGACGATCGGCTCACGCAGGAACCCCTGCACCACGATGATCAGCCCGACCAGGAGCAGTGCGAAGACCACGCCGATGGGTCGAACCGGGTTGCCTACCTTCTTCTGCAGCAGGTCCTCGTACGACCGCTTCCCCTTCTTCCCGCCGATAAACACGAACACCAGCGCCTTCACCCACCACTTGCTGGTGTACACGCGGTACTTCTCCGAGCCCTGCTCCATCGTCGCCATCTTCCGCCGGAACCCGGTCACCACCGCCACCAGGCCCACGCCGCAGAGCAGCCCGAACACCAGCCCCACGACCATCCCGCCCGTCGTCGCGTAGCGCTCGAACCCGAAGAGCGCCAGCACCGGGGCGTTGATCATCGCCTTGAACAGCGGCTGCGTGGGCCCGTCCAGCAGCACGCGGCCGACCCCGAACGACACCGGCATCAGCGCCAGCGAGGCCAGCTTCGCGACCGCACCGGTGATCGTCGCCACGAACAGGTTGGCGTTGAGCACGATCAGCACCAGCAGCAGGAACAGGAACAGCCCTGGCCCCTGCACGAACCCCGGCACGAACCCCATCATCGAGCCCAGCACGCACGCCAGCACGATCTGGAACGGCGTGGACTTGCCCCTGAGCAGCTTGCCGATCTTGCGGGTGATCATCGTCGGGCGCTCCCTTGTTCGTGTTCTATGGCCCCGCCGAGGTGCGCGGCCCTCCCGATTCTAGAGCGACGCCCGCCGCGCTACGCGGTTCGCACGCTCCCGCGGATTTCGCTCATCCGCTTGACATCACGCGGCCGATACCGAATAGTCCGCCGACTCAGGAGCAGACCCGTGCCCACGCCCGCTTCCATCCGCCGCACCGACGCCGCCCGCAAGGGCGCGCTGTCCGTGCGCGTCGGCCTGAAAGCGAAAGCCCGCCTCCCGAAGGCATCCGGCGACGGGCGCGCGTAGCCCGCATCCTCAACTGACCACGCGTCACCCGAGGCCCGCCGGAACCTTCCCGCGGGCCTTCGTTGTTTTTTGCGTTCCCACGTTTCGAACACCCATTCATAGGAGACACAACCATGCCCGAGACCAACGCCCCCGCCGTCGCGACGACCGCCGCCGCCTGCCCCGAGTGCAACGCCGAGGTCGCCTTCGACCGCGCCCCGCGACGCCACGAGATCGCCCGCTGCCGCGCCTGCGCCGCGGAGCTCGAAGTCACCTCCACCGACCCCCTGAGCCTCGAACTCGCCCCCGAAGTGGAAGAAGACTGGGGCGAGTGAACCCCTCTTCCTCTTCGGTGGGACGGCTCTCCGAGCCGTCTCCCCACCACGCCCAAATCTCCATCCAGAAGCACACGCCAACGAGCACACCCCATGCGCATCGCCTTCCTGCACACCCGCATCCGCGTCGAGGAACGCCTCCTGCTCGATGAACTCGAACGCCGCGGCGTCGAGATCGAACTCCTCCACGCGGACGAAGCGGCCCTCGATATCACCGCCGACGCCCCGCCGCGCCCGGTCGACGCCCTCTTCGATCGCTGCCTGAGCAACACCAAGGCGTGCGCCATCGTGCGCGCGTTCACGTCGTGGGGCGTGCCCTGCGTGAACCCGCCCGAGGCGCTCGAGAACTGCGCCGACAAGGGGCGCACCACGGCCCTGCTCCGGCGCGCCGGCGTCCCCTCGCCGCGGACGATCCTCGCCTTCTCCCCCGAGAGCGCGCTCGACGCGGCGGACGACCTCGGCTACCCCGTGGTGCTCAAGCCCGCCGTCGGTTCCTGGGGCCGCCTCGTCGCGCGACTGCGCGACCGCGACGCCCTCGAAGCGGTGCTCGAGCACAAGGCCACCCTCGGCGGCGTGCAGCACGGCGTGATCTACCTGCAGGAGCACGTCGACAAGCCCGGTCGCGACATCCGCGCCTTCGTCGTCGGCGGACGCACCCTCTGCGCCGTCGCCCGCTACAGCGAGCACTGGATCACCAACACCGCACGCGGCGGACGCACCGAGAACGTCCCCCTCACGCCCGAACTCGACGACCTCTGCGCCCGCGCCGCCCGCGCCGTCGACCCGTCCGACAGCGGAGATTCCGGTGGAACGAGTTCCGGGGGCGGCGCCGCGGCCCTCGCGATCGACATCCTCGAACACCCCGAGCGCGGCCCGCTCGTCAACGAGGTGAACGCCACCATGGAGTTCCGCAACTCCATCGCGCCCACTGGCGTGGACATCCCCGCGATGCTCGTCGAGCACGTGCTCGCCCGCGCCGAGGCCGGCGCCGGCGCACAGGGAGCCGCGGCGTGAGCGTGCGCGTCGGCATCCTCGGCGGCAGCGGCTACACCGGGGGCGAACTGCTGCGCCTGCTCGTCGCGCACCCGGGGGCGGAGGTCGCGTGGGTCTCCTCGCGCGGGCGCGCCGGCTGGCCCGTGACCAGCGTCCACCCCAACCTGCGCTCCTTCACCGACCTCGCCTTCATCAACCCCGACGACGCGGAGCCCTGCGACGTCCTCTTCCTCTGCCTGCCCCACGGCGCCGCCGCGGGCGAGATCGAGCGCTACGCCGCCCTCGCCCACCGCGTGATCGACCTCTCCGCCGACTTCCGCCTGCGCGACGCCGCGGCGTACGAGCGGACGTACGGCGCAGCGCACCCCAACCCCGCGTGGCTCGACCGCTTCGTCTACGGCCTGCCCGAGGTCTCGCGCAAAGCGCTCCGCAACGCGCGCCTCGCCAGCGGCGTCGGCTGCAACGCCACCGCTGTCAACCTCGCGCTGCTGCCGCTCGCGCGCGCGGGGCTGATCGAGCGCGTCGTCGCGGACCTCAAGGTCGGCTCGTCCGAGGCGGGCGCCGAGCCCAGCGCCTCCGGCCACCACCCCGAACGCGCGGGCGCCGTGCGCACCTTCGCGCCCACCACGCACCGGCACGAGGCGGAGATCCGCCAGGCGCTGGGCGACGCCTTCGCCCTCCACTTCACCGCCACCGCCGTCGAGATGGTGCGCGGCGTGCTCGCCACCTGCCACGTCTTCACCACCCGGGAACTCACCGACCGCGACGTCTGGGGCCTCTACCGCGACGCCTACGAGAACGAACCCTTCGTGCGCATCGTCAAGGAACGCCGCGGCCTCTACCGCTTCCCCGAGCCCAAGATCGTCGCGGGGACGAACTTCGCCGACGTCGGCTTCGAGTGCCAGCCCGGCACGAACCGCGTCGTCGCGCTGTGCGCCATCGACAACCTGGGCAAGGGCGCCGCGGGTTCGGCGGTGCAGTCCATGAACCTCATGTGCAACCTCGACGAAACCGCCGCCCTCCGAACCCCCGGCCTCCACCCGGTGTGAACACCGTTTCCCTCCGGGCGCCACGTCCTCTACTCCGGGTGACACGTCTTCCCCCCTCCGGGTGCCACGCCTCACCGCGCAGCGGGAGGCGTGCCGAATGCAACAGAGATGACCAAACGATGAACCGCAACAAACACGCAACCACTACGGACCTGAAGGTCCGTAGTGGCACCCGGAGAAGACCGACCACATGATCGTCATCAAGATCGGCGGCGCCGCGGGCGTCGGGTTCGAGCGGGTGTGCGACGACCTCGCGCCGCGCATCATCGCGGGCGAGCGCATCGTCGTCGTTCACGGCGGATCGGACGAGACCAACCGCCTCGCCGAGCGCCTGGGCCGGCCGCCCCGCTTCATCACCTCGCCCTCGGGTCACACCAGCCGGCGCACCGACGCCGAGACCATCGAGATCTTTCAGATGGCCTGCTGCGGCGCCGTGAACAAGCGGCTGGTGCGCGAACTCCTGTCGCGCAACGTGAACGCCGTCGGCCTCTCTGGCGTCGACGGCGCCCTCTGGCGGGGCCGGCGCAAGCACGCGATCCGCGCCGTGGAGGACGGCGCCGTCACCGTCATCCGCGACGACTACACCGGCACGGTCGACCGCGTGAACGCCGACCTCCTGCGCACACTGCTCGACGCCGGCGCCACGCCCGTGCTCTCGCCCCCCGGCCTGAGCGAGGAGCACGAGCCCATCAACGTGGACGCCGACCGCGCCGCCGCCCGCACCGCGTGCGCCCTCGGCGCGCACACGCTGATAATCCTCTCCAACGTGCCCGGCCTGCTGCGCGCCTTCCCGAATGAATCCTCGCTCGTGCCCGAGGTCGCCCGCGCCGAACTCGATAGCGCCGAAGAACTGGCCCAGGGGCGCATGAAGAAGAAGGTCCTCGCCGCCCGCGAGGCGATCGAGGGCGGCGTGGCGCGCGTCGTCCTCGCCGATGCCCGCGTGGACAACCCCGTGTCGCGCGCACTCGAAGGACGCGGCACGGTGATCGCATGAACACCGCCCGCCCCCACACCGCCGGCCCAGCGCCCGCCGCCGCCCACAACGACGCCAACGCCGTGCGGCTCCTGCACGACCTCGTGGCGACGCCCAGCGTCTCGGGCGACGAACGCGCCGCCGTCGAATGTTTCGTCGAACACCTGCGCGCCCTCGGCTACCGCGCCCACATCGACGCCGCCGGCAACGCCGTGGGCGAACGCGGCGGCCCCGACGGCGCCGACATCCTCCTCCTCGGGCACATCGACACCGTCCCGGGGGACATCCCCGTGCGCATCGAAGGCGACACCCTCCACGGGCGCGGCAGCGTGGACGCCAAGGGCTCGCTCGCGGCGTTCGCGATCGCTGGCGCCCGCGCCGAACTCCCGCCGGGCGCGCGCCTCACCGTGATCGGCGCCGTCGGCGAAGAGGCGGACTCGCCCGGCGCCGCCTTCGTGCGCGACCACAGCGACCCGCCCATCGCGTGCGTCATCGGCGAGCCCAGCGGGTGGGACCGCTGCACGCTGGGCTACAAGGGGCGCCTCGTCGTCGAAGCCGCGTTCACCCGCCCCTGCGCGCACTCCTCCGGTCCCGACGCCACCGCCCCCGAGCGCGCCGTCGCGTGGTGGTCAACGCTGCGCGACGACGCCGAAGCGCTCAACACCGCCCGCGCCGACGCCGGCGTGTTCGACACGCTCCAGATCACCCTCCAGCGCATCGACACAACCTCCGACGGCCTCACCGAAACAACGACCGCCGAGATCGGCTACCGCCTGCCCACGTGGATCACCCCCGAAACCCTCGAATCCCGCCTCCGCACGATCTCTCTTCCCCCTCTCCCCCCGGGGGAGAGGCCGGGAGAGGGGGACGCACAATCAACAACCCGCGCACAAACACACGCGCACACCACCACCGCCGCCCTTCCGGGCCACACCGGCGTCCCGACGCACCACCCGATCTCGTTGCGCTTCCGCGCCCACGCCCCCTGCGTGCGCACCGATCGTTCCAACGCGCTCGCCCGCGCCTTCTTCGGCGCCATCGCCGACGCCGGCGGGCGCCCCCGCGCCGTGGTCAAGACGGGCACATCGGACATGAACACCGTCGGCGCCCACTGGGGCTGCCCCATCGTCGCCTACGGCCCCGGCGACAGCGCCCTCGACCACACGCCCGAGGAGCGCCTCGACATCCCCGAGTACCTGCGCTCCATCGACGTCCTCCGCCGCGCGATCGAATCGCTGGGCGCAGAGATCGCGACGGCGTCACGCTCGCGTTGAAATTCGTTCGCGTCGTCCCGCGGCGCCCGGCCTCGACCGGCTCCAACGGCGAGCAGCCGAGAACCGCCGTGCAGCCCCCGGGGGTCTCGGCACAGCCGGGAAGATCCGGTTGCAAATCGGGGACACCGAGAGCGTCCGAAAGCACCGGGGACACTTCCGGGGGCACTTCCGGGGGGGCGGGAAAAAGGCCGCGGTGGGATTCGAACCCACGAATGACGGATTTGCAATCCGTTCCCTTAGACCACTTGGGTACGCGGCCGCGTTGTGCCCCGTATCATTGCACCCACGCGTGTTCGCGGCAAATACGGCGCACGACTCCGTTCCGAACGCCCGCCCAGAGCCCGCGACGCAAGGATGCGCCCCCGACCGGTCGATGGAGACCACCAGCGACATGCCCCCCTCTCACGCCACACCGTCCACGCACCGCACGCCGCGCACCGTTCTCGCGGCCATCGTCGCGGGCCTCATGCTCGCCGGCGGCGCGTGGGCGCAGGACGACCGCCCACGCCCCGACGACCCCTCACAGGAGCCGGCCTTCCGCGAGGGCGGCGCCATCGAGCGGCTCGACCCGCCCACCCAGCGCGACCGCGAGGGCGTCACGCCCGAGCCGGCGACGCGCATCGAGCCCGCACGCCCCGACCTGCCCGGCGTCGCCGACGTCGGCCTGCCCGGCGCCTCGGCGCGGCTCATGCCCGAGGGGTCGCACATCGTGCAGCGGCGTGGGCGTCTCGGGCGCGCACGCGACACGTGGTGGTTCGTCTTCGACACCGACGAGCACGGCGTCGCCGACCGGCCCATCGCGATGCTGCCCTGCGTCAACCTCATGGAGATGCAGCGCCTCGACGAGATGCGCACCGAGGGCGCCACGTTCCTCGTCAGCGGCGAGGTCTTCGTCTATCACGGGCGGAACTACCTGTTGCCCCTCGTGTTCTCGATCGTCGCCGCGCCGCAGGATGCGCCCGAGCCCGACGCCGAGCCCGCGCCCACGCCCGTCTTCGACGACGACGACCCCGACGCCGAGGCGCTGATGGAGGAACTCCGCAGCGCCATGCGCCAGCGTACGCCCGGCGAACGCCCCTCCTCCCGCACCGCCCCCGCCACCGCCCCCGGAAGTCCCGGCGCCCCCCGCGCCCCCGGAGGCGACGCCCAGAGCGCGCCGCGCCGCGAGGGCGAGTTCCTCACGTCGAGGCAGGGCCGGCTCTGGCGAGAGCGCGAGGGCCGCTGGCGGTTCGTCTTTGATTCCGGCGCAGCGCAGGCGCCGGGCGTCGATCCGCCCATGGTCGTGCTGCCCTGCACCGCCCTCATGGAGATGGAGCGCCTCATCGAGCGGCGCGGCGAGGCCACGCCCTTTGTCGTCAGCGGGCGCATCTACGTCTTCGAGGGTCGCAACTACCTGCTGCCCACGATGTACGTGCTGGCCCGCGGGCACGCCGAGCACGCCTCCAGCGCGCACTGAGACGGCGCCCCCGTAAAAGCATCACCGTGTACGCCGCCGAAGTCGCCGCGGTTATCGGCCGGGTCTGTGCGCGCACGGTGTGAAGATGGTCAAGTCGGGCAATCCGGGGGCCGATGCACCCGTGTGCGCCAGGCGGAGCCTGTGCGGCTTCTCTCGCATGCGCAGAACGGCCCGCACCGACGCTCGGCGCGTGCCGGTCTCTCGGCCCCTCGGGGAGCGGACACGGATGGGCAAATCATCACCAGACGCTCAGAGCGACGCCCGCCCCGACGGCGACAAGCAGGTCTTCACGACCGGCGAGGCGGCCCGCATCTGCAACGTGAGCCAGCAGACGATCATCCGCTGCTTCGACAGCGGCCGGCTGCAGGGCTTCCGCGTGCCGGGCTCGCGCTTCCGGCGCATCCCCCGCGCCGAACTCATCCGATTCATGCGCACCAACGAGATCCCCCTCGACCGCATCGACGCCGGGCGCAAGCGCGTGCTGATCGTCGACGACGACCCCAACATCGTCGAGCTGCTCACCGAGGTGCTGCAGCGCGACGGGCGCTTCGAGGTGCGCAGCGCCGGGTCGGGCTACGACGCGGGCATGCTCACCGCCGAGTTCCGGCCGCACCTGATCATCCTCGACTTCATGCTGCCCGACATCAACGGCGACGTGGTGTGCCGACGCGTGCGCGAATCTTCCGCCACCGCGTCGACGCGCATCATCTGCGTCTCGGGCGTGGTGAACCAGGACGAGGTCGACCGTCTCCTGAAAGCGGGCGCCGACGAGTTCGTCAAGAAGCCCTTCAACATCGAGCGGCTGGTCGAGCGCGTGGGCGCGCTCGTCTCCGGCCCCGAAGCGGGAGCGTCCGGCAAGGACAACTGAGCGAGGCGTACACCCACATGCAGCCCAAGCAGGACCCCAGCACGGCGCGCCGCATCGAGCTGATCCTCGAGCAGATCGAGGCGCTGCCGACGCTGTCCTCCGTCGCCGCACGCCTGCTGCGGGCGTCCTCCTCATCCGAGGTGGACTTCAAAGAGATCGTCACGCTCATCGAGTCGGACCCGGCCCTCACCGCCCGCCTGCTGGCGTTGTGCCGGCGCGCCGGCAGCGTCACCAGCGAGGAGATCTCCACCGTCGAGCGCGCCGTGGTGCACCTCGGCTTCGACGCCGTGCGCGCCGCCGCCCTGAGCGTGCACATCTACGACCTCATGGCCGAGCCGCCCGGGCGCGAGCTCGACAAACAGGAAGAGGGCGACGCCCGGGCCTTCGACCGCCGCGCCTACTGGCGCCGCTCCATCGCCGTCGCCTGCGCCGCCGAGGCCCTCGCCGAGGAGCACCGCGCCGACAGCCGCGTCCCCCTGCCCACCGAGGCCTTCGCCTGCGGCATGCTGCACGGCGTGGGGCTGCTGGCCCTCGAGTACATCCTGCCGCGGTCCTTCGCGCGCGTGATCGAGCTCGCCGAGCGCACCCAGCGCGACATCGCCGACGTCGAGCGCGCCGTCATCGGCCTCGACCACTACACCGCCGGCCGACGCCTCGCCGAGCACTGGGGCCTGCCCCGCGTCCTCCACGACGTGATCTGGATGCACGCGATGCCCTTCGAGAGCCTGCCCGACGTCGCCCACCGCAAGACGATCGGCGTCGTGGGCGTCGCCGTCGCCATGGCGCGCCGCCTGCACATCGGCTCCGCGTGCGACTTCGGCCCGCCCAGCGACCCCGCCTCCCTCTGCCGCGCCTGCGGCCTCGACCCCGATGCGCCGCTCCGCATCGAGCGCCTGCTCCACGAGCGCGTGGCCGAGCGCGCCCGCGCCCTCGGCCTCGACGAGCCGGGCAGCGATCAGCTCCTGCTCGAATCGATCGCGCAGGCCAACCACCACCTGGCGCGCATGCGGTCCTCGTTCGCCGAACGGGAGCGCACCGCGCAGCGGCAGACCGAGGTGCTCGGCGCCATCGCCGCGTTCCACCGCGCCTCGCTCGCCACCAGCGACATGCCCGGTGTGTGCGCGCACATCGCGCTCTCCGCCGCCCGCATGCTCCGCGCCGATTTCATCGCCATCGTGCGCCCCTCCGCCGACAGCGACCGCTGGGAGACGCGCTCCTACCGCGCCGACGCCGAGCCCATCGCCACCAACCTCGTCGACCCGCCCGACGACGCCGCCGACGACCTCAGCGAGGCCCTCGCCGCCAGCGAGTGCAACGGGCCCGTGGTCTCGCAACTGCGCTGGCTCTGCGAGGCCGCGTCGCCCCCCAACGGCGCCGACGAGCTGCGCGTCATCCCCCTCATCATCGCGCCGGGGCGCGCCTGCGCGCTCATCCACAACGGCTCGGGCGGCGAGAAGCACTGCTCGCGGACCACCCTCCAGCCCCTCGTCAGCGTCTGGAGCGCCGCCCTCGCCGGCGCCGACGTGAACGAGGACGCCGAACGCCTCAACGAGGCCCTCGCCGACACCAACCGCAACCTCGTCGAGGCCCGCGAGAAGCTCGTCGAGATCGAGGCCCTCAAGCGCCTCGCCGAGTTCTCCGCCGGCGCCGCCCACGAGATGAACAACCCGCTGACGGTCATCTACGGCCGCGCCCAACTCCTCGCCGAGCGCGTCGCCTCGCAGCGCGACATGCGCTCGCTCGAGGCTATCGAGCAGGCCGCGACCAAGCTCAGCGACATCATGACCTCGCTGCGCCTCTTCGCCGACCCGCCGCGCCCCTCCCCCGCCGAGGCCGACATCGGCAACATCCTCGGTCGGGCGCTGCGTCAGGCCTCGTCGCGCGTCACGCCCGACCCGGCCCGCCTGCACCGGCCGCGGGTGCGCCTCATCGTCGAGCAATCGCTGCCCAAGGTCCGCGTCGACGCCGAGCAGATCGTGCTCGCCGTCACCGAGGCCATCGTCAACTCGCTCGAGGCCGACCAGACGCGCATCGTCGAGGTCCGCGCCCACCAGGACCCCGCCGACGGGCGCCTGATCATCTGCGTGCGCGACGACGGCGGCGGCATGTCCGACCACGCCGTCAAGCACGCCTTCGACCCCTTCTTCTCCGAGAAGAAGGCCGGGCGCAAGCAGGGGCTGGGCCTCGCCCGCGCCCGGCGCCTCGTGGGCCTGAACGGGGGGGACATGGCCATCCGCAGTGTTCCCGGACAGGGCACAACCGTGCTGATCACGCTCGATCCAAACGCCGATGGTGGGGAACACGCCGCGCCGGAGCGCGACGACGAGGACGCAACCGACAGCATCGCGGCCTGAACGCCGCGCTCACCCAAGGACGGGAAGCAAACAACGCCATGGCCGGCACACCACGAGGAGAGCGAGCCCGCAAGACCACAGCGCAACGCGTCGCCGCCGCGCCCGCGGCCCGCGTGCTGCTCGTCGAGCCCGCCGCCAAGGCCGACGCCCACGCCGACGCCGCACTCACCGGCCACGGCGTGGAGTGCTCGCGCGTTCACTGCGCCGCCGACGCCCTCGCCGCCGTCACGCTCGAGCCCTTCGACCTCGCCGTCGTCGACGTCCGCCTGCCCGACGCCGACGGCCTCGAACTGGCCCGCGAGATCATCAACCAGCCGGGGCAGGCGCCCTGCGTCATCCTCATCGCCGACGCGCCCACCCTCGACGACGCCACCGACGCCCTCCGCATGGGCGCGGCGGACATCGTCGCCCGACCCATCGACGCCCACGACCTCACCGCCCGCGCCCTCCGCGCCATCGCCGCCGCTCGCGCAGCGCGCGAGCAAACCGCCGAGATCGTCCGCCTCCGACGCAACTGCCGACGCCTCAACGATGCGCGCCAACAGGTGACGCGCCAGATCGATTCGCTCTGCAACGACCTCGCCGACGCGTACCAGGAGCTTGCCGAACAAATGAGCCAGGTCACACTCGCCAGCGAATTCACGTCGATGCTCCGCAACGAGCTGGACGTCGAAGCCCTCCTGCGCACCAGCCTCGAGTTCATCCTCGCGCGATCGGGGCCGACCAACGGGGCGATCTTCCTGCCCAGCAACCACTGCGACTTCAGCCTCGGCGCCTACGTCAACTACAACTTCCCCAAGGACACCGTCGACGTGCTGCTCGACCACCTCGCCGACGTGCTCGCCCCCCGCTTCCAAGACGAGAACGAGGTGCTGCGGTTCACCGACGACGAGGCCATCGCCAAGCGCCTCGGCGACGATGCGCACTGGCTGGCGGACTCGGGCCTGATCGTCTTCTCCTGCCGCCACGAGGGCGAGTGCCTCGCCGTCGTGGCGCTGTTCCGCGACAACGCCGAGCCCTTCGCCGACGACCTCGACGCCCAACTGCGCATCATCGGCGACGTCTTCGCCAAGCAGCTCGCCCGCGTCATCCGCATCCACCACCGCCACAAGCCCGAGAACGCGTGGCCCGGCTTCGAGGAAGACGACAGCGCCGACGGCGGCCTCGCCGCCTGAGCCCCCCGGAGGGCCGCTCAGCCGCGCCGGGTCGGGCGTTCCGTCGGCGGCGGGGCGGGGGCGTCCTTCTCCTCGCCCGCCTCGTCGATGCGCTCATCCTCTGATTCGTCCCCGATGTCGTCATCGAGATCGTCGAGATCGTCGATGGGCTCGATGTCGTCGAAGTCCTCGAGCTCGCCGAACGATTCGTACTCCTCGTCGCTCACGCCCTCCACGCGTCGGACGGCGGCCTTCTTCGCGGGGCGCGCATCCGGGGCGTCGGCGTCGAACGCCTCCTCGTCGCGACGGCGGCCGCGCACGATCAGCCGCACCGGCACCTCCTCGAAGGCCGTCTCCTCGCGGATGCGGTTGAGGATGAACCGCTCGCGCTCGGGCGAGAAGAGCTCCGGCTTGTTGACCACCAGCACGATCGTCGGCGGCTCCACGCTCACCTGCGTCGCGTAGAGCAGACGCAGGCGGCGCCCGAGCTTGGACGACGGCCCCTGATCCACCACGCGCTGCAGCACCCGGTTGAGCTCGCCCGTGCCCACCCGCGTGCGGGCCTGCGCCCGCAGGTCGAAGGCCACGTCGATCGCGCCCCACACGCGGCCCTTCTTCGCGCCCTCCAGCGCGGAGGTGAAGACGAGCGGGCTGTTCGCCAGCCCCTTGAGCTCCTTGTCGATGTAGTCGCGGTACGTCTCCGTCGTGACGGGCTTGCCCTTCACGACCCGCCCGCGGGCGACGTCCCACTTGTTCACGACCACCACGCAGGGCTTGAAGGTCTTCTGCACCTCCTGCGTGAGCTGCTTGTCGACCTGCGAGATGGGCTCCGAGGCGTCCACGATGAAGAGCACCACGTCGGCGCGCCGGATCGCGCGACGGGCGCGGTCGTACGCCCACCACTCCACTTGGTCCTGCATGCTCTTGCGCTTGCGGACGCCGGCGGTGTCGATGGCGACGAACGCCTTGCCGTCGCGCTCGAACCGCACGTCGATGGCGTCGCGCGTGGTGCCGGCGATCTCGCTGACGATCACCCGCTCCTCGCCCGCCAAGGCGTTGACCAGCGTCGACTTGCCCGCGTTGCGCTTGCCCACGATGGCGACGCGCAGCTCGTCGTCGGGGCGGGCCTCCTCCTCCGTCGCCTCGGGCAGCATCTCGAAGAGCTTGTCGATGAAGTCGCGCCGCAGGTAGTTGCTCTTGGCCGAGATCATCATCGGCTCACCGAACCCGAGGCGGGCCGCGTCGATCGCGTGCGACTCCCACCCCTGCCCGTCCACCTTGTTGGCCACCACCACCACTTTCGACGCGGCGTTGTCGCCCAGCCCGCCCTGGCGCAGCAGCCGCGCGACCTCCTCGTCCGCCGCGACGATGCCCGCCTGGGCGTCGACCACGAACAGCACGAGGTCGGCGTCGTTGATGGCGCTGGCGATCTGGCGCTCGATGGGGCCGGTGAGGCGCGTCAGATCGGCGCCCACGTCATCCTGCACGCGCCCGTCGGCGATGTACACGCCGTAGCCGCCCGTGTCCGTCACCTCCACCATGCGGGGGTCGCCGCTGCCGTCGGGGGAGTCCAGCTCCACGACCACGCTGACGCGGTCGCGCGTGACGCCCGGCGTCGGATCGACGATCGACACCTTCGCCTTCGCCAGCAGGTTCAACAGCGAAGACTTCCCCACATTGGGGCGACCGACGATCGCGATGCGGCTCATGGACATAGTCCGGATTGTAGGCGACCTCACTGGCGGTCCAGCCCCCATCAGTGGGGTCCGCATCCCTCTGGTGGGGCACACTACGGTGGTGGGGCGGCCCTCCGAGGCAGAGAGCACCGCCCCCGCTCAGCCCGGGGCGCCCACCAACTGGTTCGCCGTCAGCACCCGGTAGACGCCGCACCGCTCCAGCAGCTCGGCGTGGCGGCCCACGTCCGCCACGCGCCCCTCGTGGAGCACCACGATGCGGTCGGCGTTGATGACCGTGCTCAGCCGGTGCGCCACCACCAGGCACGTGCGCCCCTTCGAGAACTCCGCCAGCGCCCCGGTGATCTGCGCCTCGCTGTCGGCGTCGATCATGCTCGTCGCCTCGTCGAGCAGCAGGATCGAGGGGTTGCGCAGGTACGCCCGCGCGATGGCGATGCGCTGACGCTGCCCGCCCGAGAGCGTCACGCCCTGCTCCCCCACCGGCGCGTCGTACCCCCCCGGCTTCTGCGTGATGAACTCGTGCGCCCTGGCGAACGTCGCCGCCTCGACGATCCGCTCGCGCGACACGTTCTCGGCGCCGTAGGCGATGTTGGAGGCGATCGTGCCGCGGAACAGCACCACCTCCTGCGTCACCACGCCGATCTGTCGGCGCAGGCTCCGCAGGTGGTGCGCGCGGATATCGAGCCCGTCGAGCAGCACCCGGCCCTCATCGGGGTCGAACAGGCGCGGCACGAGCGAGATGAGCGTCGTCTTCCCCGATCCGTTGGCGCCGACGAAGGCGACCGTCTCGCCGTGGCGGATCGTCACGCTCACGCCGTCGAGCGCCGGCCGCTCCGATCCGGGGTACGAGAACCGCACGTCCTCGAAGGCGATCGACTCCGCGTGGCGCGGCAGGCGGGGCAGCCTCGATGCGCCGTCGGACGAGGCGGACGATTCCGACTCCGCGTCGATGAGCTCCGCGATGCGCTGCGCCGCCGGCGCCGCCGACTGGATGTCCTGCACGATCCCGCTCAGCGGCTTGAGGCTGCCCGCCGCGACGGCCAGGCCGGTGAGCGCGGCGAAGAAGTTGGCCGCCTCCATGTCGCCGTCGATGATCTGCTTGGCGTAGTACAGCGACCACGCCCCCAGCACGAAGATGGCGATCGTCTCCAGCAGCGGGCCCGAGACCGCCTTGGCCGTGCGGGCGCGCAGGTGCTGGCGCATGAGCTCGCGGTTGAACCGCGAGAACCGGCCCGTCTCGTAGCGCTCGGTGGTGTGCGTCTTGACCACGCGCAGCCCCTGCATCGACTCGTTCGTCACCGCCAGCAGTTGCGACTGCGCCTTCATCGCCCCGCGCGACGCCCGCTTCACCACCTTGCCCAGCTTGCGGATGATCCACCCCAGCAACAGCGCCACGGGGATCGCCCCCAGCGAGCGCCAGTCCACCAGCACCGCCGCGATGAACCCGGCGATGCCCTTGGTGACCTGCGCCGGCCCCTTGTTCACCAGCGCCATCAGGCCGGAGTTCAGCTTGGATGTGTCGTTGACGATCCGGCTCACGATGTCGTTCACGCCGCTCGCCAGCACCGACCGCATGGGCAGGTGCACCACGCTGCGGAAGGCGTCGCGGCGCACGCCCGTCACCACCCGCGTCGCCAGCGTGACGGACCAGTACGCGTGCAGGAAGTTCGCCGTCGCACCGAAGACCGTGAGCACGCACAGCGCCAGCACGATCCACAGCACGCTCTGGAAGCGATCCGACGGCAGCGCGTCGATCCACGCCGCGGGCGCGCCCACGCCGATGATGGCCTCCGCCCTCGCGCTGAGCGAGCCCACCAGTTCCGGCAGCGGCGCCCCCTCGTCGTCGAGGATGTTTTTCAGCGCCGGCGCGAGCGCCATGATTCCCACCCCCAGCCCGCCCGCCGACAGGAACGCCGCGAGCACCGCCGCCGTCAAGAGGGCGCGGTGCCGCAACATCTGCTTCGCGAAACGCCAGAAGTCGTGCATAGGGGGAGAGTTCTCTTGTCCGGGCCGGCTCGCTCCGTCGCGATCACGCAGGCCCGCCGCACGCCTCGACCAACGAGGCGAGGTCCGCCCAGTATCGCGGGTAAGTCTTCGCGACGCACGCCGGATCGGCGACCGCCACGCCTCCACGGCGCAAACCCGCGAGCGAGAGCGCCATCGCCATGCGGTGATCGTTGTACGTGTCGAACACGACGGCGCCCGCCGCGGCCACGTCCGTGGGAGGCGGCTCGATCCGAAGCCGGTCCGCCCCCGCCGTCGCCCGCGCCCCCAGTTTCGTCAGTTCGTTCTCCAGCGCCGCGAGCCGATCCGTCTCCTTGACGCGCAGCGTCCGCAGGCCCGTGATCGTCGTCGGCCCCTGCGCGAAACACGCCACGACCGCCAGCGTGAGGGCCGCGTCGGGCATGTCGCTCATGTCGATGTCCACGCCGCGCAACGCGCCCGTCCCTTCAACGCCCAGCGTCCCGTCGCGCTCGATCACCCGCGCCCCCATCGCCCCCAGCGCATCGACGAACCGCGCATCGCCCTGCGATGAGCCCCTCGTCAGACCCGGCGCCACGCAGCGCAAGCCCGGTGTGATCGCCGCGGCGCCCCAGAAGTACGTCGCCCCGCTCGCGTCCGGCTCCACGTCCAGCGCGAACCCGCCCAGGGGGCCGTGCCCGACCGCGATGTCGCGCAGATCCTCGCTGGCGCGCACGCCCTTCGCCCCCAGCGCGCGCAGCAGGCCCAGCGTCATCGCGATGTAGGGCGGGCTCGTCGGCTCACCCTCGATTCGGATGCGCACGCCCTCCGCCAGCCACGGCGCCGCCAGCAGCAGCGCCGACACGAACTGCCCCGACGCCAGCGTCGGCAGCACGACCTCGCCGCCGACGAACGATGCGCTCGGCTCCACCCGCACCGGCGGGCAGCCCTCTTCGCCCGCATAAACCACGCGCCCGCCCAGCGCCCGCAGCGCATCGACCAACTGCCCGATGGGCCGCTCGCGCATCCGCGCATCGCCGTCGATGACCACCGGCGCATCCGCCAGCCCCGCCGCGGCCGTCAGGAACCGCACCGCCGTGCCCGCGTTGCCCAGTTCGAGCGTCGCCCCCGCGCCCCCCGTGCGCCAGCGGCCCCCGACGCCCTCGACGCGCACCGCGCTCTCCCCCTCGCGCGTGGTGCGCGCGCCCAGCGCCGCGACGGCGCCGAGCATGCGCTGCGCATCGTCGGCGTCGAGCAGGGCGCCGCGAAGCGAGGAGGAACCCGACGCCAGCCCCGCCAGCAGCAGCGCCCGGTTGGTGATGCTCTTGGACCCCGGCGGGCGGACCGCGATTTTCGTCGGCGCGCCCACGCGCAACGCGGGGATCGGCAGCGGATCGGGCAGCACGTCCAGCGGCGCGCGCAAGAGGTTGGTCATCGGGTGCGCCCCCGCGCGATGCGCCGCATCGCGCTCATTCGTCGCCCGACGCCTCGCGCCGGAAGACCGCGACGACGTCCTCGACGGGGATCACGTAGAGGCGGTTGTCGCCCTCGAAATCCACCGGCACGCCGTGCTTGGGGTTGAACAGCACGCGGTCGTACTGCTTGATGGGGTAGTCCTCGTCGTTGGCGACCTGCGCCGAGATAGCCACCACGCGCCCGGTGAGCGTGGGGATCTCGATCTTGTCGGGCAGGTGGATGCCGGACTTGGTCTGCTTCTTGTCCTCGTCCTTGCGGATCAGCACGCGGGCGCCCAGGGGCTCCACGACTTCCAGCTTCGACGGCGTGTTCTTTTGCTTTGCCATGGCGGTGTCGGGCACAGTCTAGCGCCGATCGCCCGGCCCATGCCGAGCGACGCGACCTGTATCATCGGTCCGCCCCCCCCCGCACCCCCCCCACCCCCCCCCCCCCCCGCCCCCGCC
>RECZ01000168.1 GCA_007693765.1 Phycisphaerales bacterium
GCGAACGCCGTTGCGCTGGCGTCACGCTGCTCGAATTGCTCGTCAGCGTCGCGATCGTCGGCGTGATCCTCGCGATCGCGATCGTCGCCGTCCGCGGCGCGCTCCACGCGGGGCGGGAAACGCGGGTCGTCGCGGACGCGAAATCGCACGCGCAGATGCATCAATACTGGCGAGCGGACCACGACGGTGTGTTCCTCAATGTCGGCGTCCATCACCCGACGTTCCGCGACAGGGGGCGGTTCGAGAGCGAGAACACCATGGTGTATCTCGTCTCGCTGACTGGGAGCCTGCTGCACCTCTGGTACCCGCAACAGGCCGGGTACGACACGTGGCGTCATGTAGTGCAAGCATGGACCGGCGAGCCCTACGGCCCGCTCCATTCCTTCGAATACGGATTCGCGTTCTTCACGGATCATCGGCTCTGGGCCCCCGACAACGACCCGTGGACCGAATGGCCCGCGGTGCAGCGCTTCCAATTCGTACGCGAGGCACAGACGGCCTATCCCGCGGGCAAGGGGTTGCTCCGCCGCGTCCTGAACGAGCGAACAACGGAGTCAGACCCACTCCAGGATCGTTTTTGCATCGCCTTCGTCGACGGCTCGGCGGGCGTGCACACACATGAGGACATCGTCGAGCCGCACGCCGGATTCTTCGGCGGTGACCTCACGCCACTTATGCAACCCGTGCTGTACACCGTGGACGGCGTCGCGGGCAGGGACGTCCGCAGGTAGGCGCCGATGACAAATGCGTGACCGCGCCCCTACACGCCTCGACGCCTCCACGCCGCAAACACTTTCGGAACCAGCGTCATGCAGCAACGAGTACTCAGCGTCGGTGTCGCCCCGCGTCGTCGTTGGGCTATCGCGATCGCGATCGTCGCTGTCGGCGCCGGGCTGATGCTTCTCGCGGCCCGATTCCTCGCCGCTGGCCGCGGAGAACCCGGGATCGTGGTCATCGACGCGATCGACGCCGAGCCCGCGGGCGAAGGCGCCGCACGCGGCGCCGGCCCCGCGGCGCAGCGTGTGACGCTCGGCGCGTGGCTCGACGATGCGCCATTCGACCCGCCGCAACGCGAGCAGTTCAGACACGTCGTCACCGAGACGTTCACCTCGATCAGCGCCGGCTCTTGGGAACATCTGGAAGCGATCCTGCGGGCGTCGAACCTCGTGCCCGACGCCGAGGTGGCGGAATCGGTCCGTGAGCGCCTGCGCGCCACGCCGCGCGAATTCCGACCCGCGAACGTCGAATCCATGACCCACGCCGAACTCGTCGCGCACCGCTCCGCCGCACGCGGCGAGGGGCTGCGTCACTTCGATCGCGATTCCCTGTGCCTGATGTTCACGCCCGCGAACGCGGGGAGTGATTCCGCGACATTCATCGGCGAATCGGGCGTCGTCCGCACCGTGATGGAGCAGGGTTGCGCCGGGCGGTGCGTGCAGGCCGAGATGCCGTACACGTCGGAGCACATCCGGACGCTCGAATCGATGAACGCCGTGGATCGCGCGCAACTCGGCGTGCGCGGCGTCTCCGCGTCCGGACACCCGGTCGTTCTGGTGATCTCGTTCGCGAACGTACCGGGTCTGGGCTGGGTTCCCCGCGGCGTGTACACCGTCGCCACCGGCGAAGGCACGGCGTTTTTCACGCCCCGCATCTGACGTCGCCTCCGCTACAATGCGGCTTCCTCGTCAGCCGAAAGGGGGCCTGACATGGCGAAGTCCGGGACCGAAAGAACAATCCAGAATCGACGCGAACGCCGCTGCGCCGGCGTCACGCTGCTCGAGTTGCTTATCTGCGTCGTCGTCGTCGCGGTGCTCAGCACGCTGCTCGTCGTCGTCCTGCGTCAGGCCCGCGCCCACGCGAACGACGCCGTCGAAATCGCCGACCTGCGCAACGCGATCGGCCTTATGACCATGTGGTCCGGCGATCACAACGACGAGGTCATCAACGCCGGCCTGCCCCGCGATCCCGAGAGCGACATCGTCTACTTCGAACGCCACGACGGCACACTTGGTTGGTTTCACTACACCGGCCATGTCGGCGCGTGGTGGATGCTGCTCGAAGCATGGAGCGGAGAACCGTACCCGCTTCGTCCCGACGGCGCGATGTGGGGAACGCTCACGCTGTACACCAGACCCGAGCTCTGGCTCGTGGACCCCGGCCCGTACACGAAATACCCCGCCGAGCCGTACTGGCGCATCATGCGTCTCTCCGACGTCGCGTACCCTTCCGCCAAGGGCAAGCTCTACCGGGCCA
This sequence comes from Phycisphaerales bacterium, assembly GCA_007693765.1. GTDB lineage: Bacteria > Planctomycetota > Phycisphaerae > Phycisphaerales > UBA1924 > RECZ01. The sequence goes on from RECZ01000168.1 coordinate 2,254, forward strand.
TCCTGCCCCCCGGCGGCGACCCGCAGAACCCGCCCTTCGACCGCCACGGCATCGGCTTTGTCGATGGCTCCGCGGGCATCTTCCGTGAAGAACACATCGCGCCCCTCAGCGCCGGCTTGCGATTCGCGTTCCGGCTCGACGGGCCGCTCCCCGTCTTCGACACGCTCCACGGCGCAAACGGGTTTGATGTGCAACGGTGACGGGAACCGGCGCACGCGCGGCCACGGATACGCATCGCGGAGACACCGCATGACGAACAACAGCGCCTCACGCACCAGATACATCGCGATCGGAGCGGCGGTCGTCGTGGTCGCGCTCGTGGCTTCGACGCTGATCATTCTCCGCGGCGACTCGACATCGGGCCAATACACATACGCCCCCGTCCCCCTCCCCGCCGACGCGCCCGCGCAGCGCGCGGGCGGCGCGGGCGCATCGGTGCGCGCGGGCGCGTCGGGCGTCGCCTCGACCGCCGACGCCGACCGCTTCCTCGCGGCGTTCCGCGAACGGATGCGCACGGTCCTCGCCGACGCGATCGACAACGCGGACGACCCCCGCCTCGCCCCGGCGCGCACGACGGAGGCGATGGAGGACGGCGCCCACACCACGGCGGAGATCCTCGTCTCCCTCGCGCTCAACGACTGGGAGCGACAGCGCGACCTCATGCTCTCCAAAAACGCCGAGCCCGACGCGGAGGTCGCGCAGTCGGTCTTTCGCCGATTCGCCGGCATGCCCACGCGCCATCGACCGGAGAACCTGTTTCAGATGAGCGCAACCGAACTGCTCGCCCTACGGACAGAACCGACGACGCGCCTCGCCTCGGTCGCGGTCGACGACATCTTCGCCATCGCCACCGTCGGCTACCCGCAGGAAAGCGACATCATCTCTGTCGTGGACCGATTCTTCGCGGAGAACCGGCACACGCAACGCCGGGGAATCACGGGCAACGTCCCGTGGCGGATGCCCGACTCCGAGCGCGACGCGGACGTGCGGCCGCACGTCACGCTCTTCGTCGCCGCCAAGACGGAGGAGGCCTCCTCCGTCCGGCTCGTGATCATCTTCGCGCAACACGGGCGTGAGGGATGGGTCCCGGTGCGGTTGCAAGCCGACATCGGTCTCGAGGATCACGCGACGCAGCCCGTCTTCCGCCCGGTGTTCTGAACGCCGGAACGCCCGCGCGCCCCGCCCCGCTATGCTGGCGCGCATGAACAAGACCGTCCTCGACCGCCTCCACGTCTTCGATCACCCCCTCGTCGCGCCCCCCTCTGATCGGGCCGAGGGGGCGGTCACGTCCGTCAACCCCGCCACGGGCGAGGCGCTGGCCACCGTCCGCCTCATGTCTGGCGCCGAGTACGACGAGGCCGTGCAGCGCGCCGTCGCCGCCCAGCGCCAGTGGCGCGCCGTCCCCGCGCCCGTCCGCGGCGAGATCGTCCGCCTCATCGGGCTGGCCCTGCGCGAGCGCAAGCGCGACCTGGGCGCCCTCGTCTCCATGGAGATGGGCAAGATCCTCCCCGAGGGCGAGGGCGAGGTGCAGGAGTGCGTGGACATCGCCGACTTCGCCGTCGGCCTCTCCCGCCAGTGCTACGGCCTCACCATGCCCTCGGAGCGTCCCAGCCACCGCATGTTCGAGCAGTGGAAGCCCCTCGGGACCATCGGCATCATCACCGCCTTCAACTTCCCCGTCGCGGTGTGGGCGTGGAACGCGATGCTCGCCGCGGTGTGCGGCGACGCCATGGTCTGGAAGCCCAGCCTCGTCACCCCGCTCTGCGCCGTCGCGCTCTCGCGCATCGCCCACGACGTGATGCGCCAGCAGGAGCACTTCAAGCCCACCGGCGACGTGCGCGCAGAAGACGTCTTCGCGCTGGTGATCGGCGCCGACGACGTCGTCGGCGAGGCCATGACCGCCGACCGGCGCCTGCCCCTCATCAGCGCCACCGGCTCGTGCGCCATGGGGCGCATCGTGGCGCAGAAGGTCGGGGCGCGCCTCGGGCGCACGCTGCTCGAACTCGGGGGCAACAACGCCATCGTCCTCATGCCCGACGCCGACATGGACCTCGCCCTCCGCGGCGTGCTCTTCGGCGCCGTGGGCACCGCCGGCCAGCGCTGCACCTCCACAAGGCGCCTGCTCTGCGTCGGCGACGCCGCGTCGATGATCACGCCCCGCCTCGTCGAGGCGTACAAGAGCGTGCCCATCGGCGACCCGCTCGAGAAGGGCACGCTCATGGGCCCGCTCATCAACGAGAAGGCGGTGCGCGACATGCGCGAAGCCATCGAACGCGCGACGAAGGAGGGCTGCGAGGTTCTCTGCGGCGGGCTGCCCGGCATCGACCGCTTCAAGGGCAAGCCCGGCAACTTCGTCGAGCCCACCATCGTGCGCGTGCCCAAGGGGAAGGTCCCCGAGGTCACGCTGCAGGAGACGTTCGCCCCCATCCTCTACGTCTTCGAGTGCGCCGACCTCGACGAGGCCATCGGGCTGCACAACGGCGTCGATCAGGGCCTCTCCAGCGCCATCTTCACCGACTCGGTGCGGGCGGCGGAGCGGTTCCTCTCGCCTGAGGGTTCTGACTGCGGGATCGCCAACGTCAACATCGGCACCAGCGGCGCCGAGATCGGCGGGGCCTTCGGGGGCGAGAAGGACACCGGCGGCGGGCGCGAGTCCGGCTCCGACTCCTGGAAGGCGTACATGGCCCGCCAGACCTGCACCGTGAACTACGGGACCGACCTGCCCCTCGCCCAGGGCATCACGTTTGGATGATCGGGGGGTTTCGGCTGATCGGGGGTGATGATCGGACCTCACCCGATCAGCCCCCGTGCAGACACGCCGCGGCCCGGCCCCACGCGATTCCTTTTTGGATTGACCCTTGAGGAATCTGCGATGGGCGGCGATACTCTGGAACAAACCCCCTTGCGGGGGTGTTCAAGCGGTGTGAGCGAGCCGGTCCCAAGCCGTCTCCTTGCGCTGTTTCGAGCCTCATCCGTCCATACCCGCGCCGGGTCGCACCCGGCGCCGATCAACCTTCGAAGGAGTTTCTGATCATGCACCGCACCGGCGCCGCCTCCACCGTGTTGCTCTCGATCGCTGGGCTCGTTGGCCTGGCCGTCGCGGGCGTCTTCGCCGTCACCGGCACGACCCCGTGCTCGCTGATGTCCTCCTGTTCGACGAAGACCGCCGCGGTCGCCACGACCGTCGCCTTCGACGCCGACGGCGCCTGCCCCGTCACCGGCCAGACCGCCGAGACCGCGGGCACGCAGTGCGTGACCGAGGCGACCACCGTCGCCAACAAGGACGAGTGTGACGCCGCCGCTAAGGCCGCCTGCGAGGGCGCCAAGGCGGCCACCGTCGCCAACGCCGCCAAGGGCGAGTGCTCGACCGAGGCCAAGAAAGAGTGCGCGGGCGCCGTCGCCACCACCGTGGCCCTCGAGGACTGCTCGCAGGAAGCCGCCTGCACCGAGGACAACGACAAGACCTGCAGCCGCGACACCGAGTGCCACAAGGCCGTCGCCACCACGGTCGCCAACACCGCCGAGTGCTCCGCCGAGATGAAGGCCGCGTGCGTTGCCGCCGCGACCACCGTCGCCAACAAGGGCGAGTGCTCCGCCGAGGCCAAGGCCCCCTGCGCCGCCGCCGCCACCACCGTCGCCAACAAGAGCGAGTGCTCCGCCGAGGCCAAGGCCGCGTGCGCCACCGCCGCGACCACCGTCGCCAACAAGGGCGAGTGCTCCGCTGAGGCTAAGGCCGCGTGCTCCGGCGCCAAGGCCGCCACGGTCGCCAGCGCCGCCGGTTGCTCGGGCGCGAAGGCCGCCACCGTCGCCAGCGCTGATCTCTCCTGCGGCGGCGCCAAGGCCCTGCCCGCTTCGACGATCGCCGTCGGCACGTGCTACGCCAAGCCCGACCACGTGATGGTCTTCGCCGGCGCCAGCGCCCCCGTCGCCATCCCCATGAGCCTCTTCACGGCCGCCCCCACCTGCAAGACGACCCTCGTCTCCGTGGGCTGCGGCTCCGCCGCCGCCTCCTCCTGCGGTGAGGCGAAGGCCACCCCCGTGAGCAACGCCGCCTCGTGCGGCGCCGCGGCCACCACGGTCGCCGCTTCGGGCTGCGCCGCCCCCGCCGCCGCGGCCACGGCCGTCGTCGCGACCCAGAAGGGCGACTGCTGCAAGCAGAAGATCGCCGCCGCCGAAGCCGCCAAGACCGAGGCCCCCGCCTGCTGCGTCGCCAAGCTCGCCGCGATGGCGACCCCCGTCGCCAACACGACCGAGCTGCCCGCGGGCTGCTCGCAGGAAGCCGCCTGCACCGAGGACAACGACAAGACCTGCAGCCGCGACACCGAGTGCCACAAGGCCGTCGCCGGCCGCTGATCCTGCACCGGATCACCGCATGATCACTCCCAACGCCCCGGCCCCACGGCCGGGGCGTTGTCATTCACGCCCGATCCGACGCACAATCCCGCCCATGACCACCTTCCTCCTGAAAACCGAGCCGGGCGACTACGCGTGGGACGACCTCGTCCGGGACAAGAAGACCGTGTGGGACGGCGTGGCCAACAACGCCGCCCTTCTGCACATGCGTGGGGCGAAAAAAGGCGATGAGGCGTTCGTCTACCACACCGGGACGGAACGCTCGATCGTCGGGCTGGCCGCGATCGTTTCCGACCCGCGAACCGATCCGGACGATGAACGTCTGGTGGTGTTCGACCTCAAGCCGATCAGAAAGGCGAAGACCCCCGTCACCCTGGCCGCCATCAAGGCCGATCCCCGCTTCGCCGACTTCGCGCTCGTGAAGCAGGCCCGCCTCAGCGCCATGCCCGTCCCCGCCGCGCTCGACAAGATCCTGCGATCCATGGCCGGCCTGTAATCCCCCCGGAGACCTCCCCGATGCGACCGACCAACGCCCGCCCCGCCCGACCCCTCGCGGCGCTCACCGCCGCGCTCGCCGCGTTCGCGCTGGGCGGCTGCGCCAACAACGACGCCTCGCGCACCGAGGGCGACGCGGAAGCCGCGAAGCGGCCCGCGTCCGTCGCGCCCGCCGAGTCCGACATCCGCTTCGCGGTGTGGTCCCCCTCGACGGACGCCCGTGTCGTCACCATCGAGCGGGAAGCCCTCTTCACCGTCGCCGACGGCCCCGGCGACCTGCTCGTGATCCGCACGCAGGGCGCGCAGCGTGGCGTGGGCTCGCCCTACCACACGTGGGTGGTTGCCCTCGATGCGCCGATCGAGCCGGGGCGCACCGTCGAGATCGGTCGCGGCGCCCGGGCGTGGCTGCTGCATCACGATCAGTACGGCCTGCCGCGCGCGGCGGGCGTGCGTGGGTCGCTCTCCGTCCACCAGCGTGCGCCCACGACCGACGACACCCCCGTCGACACCACCCTCCGCGCCCGGCTCTCGCTGGCGACGGACGACGCGAACGTCGCCACGCCCGGGGTGTACTTCGACGGCGCGTGGATGCGCGTCGCCCGCTCGCCCACGATCCAGACAACGCCCATCGCCACCCGCAGCGGCGTGGCGCATCGGGAAAGGATCGAGGAAGAGCGCCGCCCCACACACGCCGTCTGGCCGTGGGAGGAGATCTTCGGCGACCTGCGTGAAGACCGCGTCGAACGCCAGCGCTGAGCGGGCGTGCGCCGGATCGGGCGCGACCGCGCATTGATGCGGAGCGCGACACGCTCACGCCGCCAGCAGCACGGGGGACCACGCCATGTCCAGCACCTCTGCGCACGCGCTCTCGCGCTGCGCTTCGGCGCCCCGCATCGCGTCGAAGAGGTCGCGCAGGCGCACGGCCTCGGCGAAGCGCTCCTCGTGGGCGAGCTGCCACAGGGCGATGGCGCTGTCCATCGCGTCGCCGACCATGCCGGGCGCGGCGCCGCGGGCGGGGCTCGACCACGAGCGGTCCTGGGCGGCGAAGAGCGCGTGCAGGGCGCCGTCGATGGCGCGCTCGACCGCGGGGGAGCCGGGCGCAGCGCGGTCCCACGCCAGCAGCGCGGCCAGCGCGATCGCCGTCGCGCCGACGCCGCCGAACGAGCCGTCCGTCCGCCGCTCCTCCAGCAGGGCGCCGAGCAGGGCCCGGGCGTGGGCCCCGGGCGTGGGGATCAGTTCGAGCACCCGCTGCAGGCCGAGCCCGATCGACGCCGCCGGCAGGCTGTGGGCGTCGCAGAGACGCATCCGGGCGGCCAGCGGCAGCGGGCGGCCGTTGGCGAGGACCTCGTCGAGCAGGCGTTCGTGCGCGCCGGCCTTGGCGAGCGCGACCAGTCGGGAAGGGGTGACCATGCGAACCTCCGTTCTCGCGTGCACGATCCCGCACAACTTGTACGGGTTTCGTTCATGCGAGAGTATGCCGGATGTTCGGTATCTGTCAACGCAAATATGCGTCGTTTGTTCGGTATCGGATCCCTACCCTGACACGGTGTTGTCACCGAACCGCCGTTGAGCGGGCGTATGGGCGTCGCGGCGCCCCGCCACGCCGCGGCACGCCGGGAGCCTCGGATCCCGGCCCCCGACCGGCGGCCTCGGGTCTGCCGAACTGGCAGCGGGGAGGGCGAGAGACGTCGCCGCGGCCGCCCCGGGGGCTGATGGGGGCCGCGATGGCCCGTTTCTTGGGGCGCCGCGGCCCGGCGGCTTGGCGCGTGCCTTGCACAACCGAACGGCACAGACGCCCCGCGCATCCGCCCCAACGAGGCGCCGAGGCACGGGACGCACACCGATCACCACGCTCAGCGCGCACAGACGCATCCACGAGGCACACGAACCATGTCACGAATCATCGGCATCGATCTCGGCACGACGAACTCCGTCGTCGCGGTGATGGAGGGCGGCTCGCCCAAAGTCATCGAGAACTCCTACGGCAGCCGCGTCACCCCGTCCGTCGTCGGCTTCACCGACAAGGGCGAGCGCCTGATCGGCCAGCCCGCGCGCCACCAGCAGGTGACGAACCCCAAGAACACCGTCTACTCCATCAAGCGGTTCATGGGGCGCCGGCACAGCGAGGTCGAGGCGGAGGAGAAGATCGTCCCCTACGAGGTCGTCGGCTCGGCGGACGAGATGGTCAAGGCCCGCGTGCGCGGCAAGGACTACACGCCGCCCGAGATCAGCGCCATGATCCTCCAGTACCTCAAGAAGTGCGCCGAGGATCACCTGGGCCAGACGGTGGACCGCGCCGTCATCACCGTGCCCGCGTACTTCAACGACGCCCAGCGCCAGGCCACCAAGGAGGCGGGCGAGATCGCCGGCCTGAAGGTCGAGCGCATCATCAACGAGCCCACCGCCGCGGCCCTCGCGTACGGCCTCGACAAGAAGAAGAACGAGAAGATCGCGGTCTTCGACTTCGGCGGCGGCACGTTCGACATCTCAATCCTCGACGTCGGCGACGGCGTCTTCGAGGTGCTCAGCACCAACGGCGACACCCATCTGGGCGGCGACGACTGCGACAAGGTGCTCATCGACTTCCTCGCGGAGGAGTTCCGCAAGAAGGAAGGGATCGACATCCGCTCCGACGCGATGGCCCTGCAGCGCCTCAAGGAGGCCGCGGAGAAGGCCAAGTGCGAGCTCTCGAGCGTGCAGGAGACCACGGTCAACCTGCCCTTCATCACCGCCGACCAGAGCGGCCCCAAGCACCTGAACATCACCATCACGCGCTCGAAGTTCGAGTCGCTGATCTCCAACATCCTCGAGCGCCTCAAGAAGCCCTGCCTCGACGCCATCAAGGACGCCAAGGTCGATCCCTCCAAGATCGACGAGGTCGTGCTGGTCGGCGGCTCCACCCGCATCCCCGCGGTGCACCGCCTGTGCAAGGAGATCTTCGGTCGCGAGCCCAACAAGAGCGTCAACCCCGACGAGGTGGTCGCCATCGGCGCCGCGATCCAGGGCGGCGTGCTGCAGGGCGAGGTGAAGGACGTGCTGCTGCTCGACGTCACGCCCCTCTCGCTGGGCGTGGAGACGCTCGGCGGCGTGATGACCGCGCTCATCCAGCGCAACACGACCATCCCCACGAGCAAGAAGGAAGTCTTCTCCACCGCCGCGGACAACCAGACGAGCGTGCAGATCCACGTGCTGCAGGGCGAGCGCCAGTTCGCCAAGGACAACCGCACGCTGGGCACGTTCGAGCTGACCGACCTGCCCCCGGCGCCGCGCGGCACGCCGCAGATCGAGGTCGAGTTCGCCATCGACGCCAACGGCATCCTCAACGTCAAGGCGACGGACAAGGCGAGCGGCAAGAGCCAGCACATCGAGATCAAGGGCTCGTCGGGCCTCTCGCAGGACGAGATCGAGCGCATGAAGCGCGAGGCCGAGGAGCACGCCGCCGAGGACAAGGCCCGTCGCGAACTCGTCGACCTCAAGAACCGCGCCGACGCCATGCTCATCCAGACCCGCAAGTCGCTCGAAGAGCACGGCGGCAAGGTGTCGAGCGAGGTGCGAGGCAACATCGAGTCCGCCATGACCACCCTCGAGAACGCCATCAAGGGCGAGGACAAGGGCGCCATCGAGCGCGCCGTCGCCGACCTCGAGAAGGCCTCGATGGAGCTGGGCAAGGTGATCTACGAAGAGACCGCCAAGCAGGCCCAGCAGCAGCCCGGCCCCGAGGGCGAGACGGGCGAGGGCTCCGGCGACAACGCCAAGCCCGACGACGTGATCGACGCGGAGTACGAGGTCAAGGACTGACGCTCCCCCCCTTGGTTGGGCGGCTCTCCGAGCCGCCCATTTCGTAACCGCATGCATGGTGGGGCGGCTCGCCGAGCCGCCTCTTTCTTTTTCCACCCCTACCAACCCTCGTGGGACGGGCGTCCCGCCCGTCTTCTACCACTCCTCGATCGCGAATAGCGAACAACCGACACGACCACGCCGCGGCGGGCGATCCCTGTCCGCGGCGTATTTATG
>RECZ01000149.1 GCA_007693765.1 Phycisphaerales bacterium
CCCCAACTCTGCATCCTTGCCCCCCTTCCAAATCTCTTTCTCAACCCGAGTCTCCGCATGCCCCGCAGCGCGCACACCAAACGCCCCGAAGGGGCGCGCGAACCTAGCCGGGGGCGCAGCACGGTCGCACCGCGACCGGGCCAGCCCCCGGAGAACGCGCACACGCGCCACCGCCCGGAGGGCGGCAAAACGTTTCGAGCGCGCAACGATCGCGCATCCCTCGGGGCGTCAACGTTCGTCCGCCCTCCGGGCGGAAGCATGAATGAAGAAAAATAAAGCGCCCTCTTCCGGGGGCTTGTTCACCCGCTGCGCGGGATCGCCGCGTCCCCGGCTAGGTTCGTGCGCCCCTTCGGGGCGTCATGTGCGCATCGGCGGGGTGATCGCGTAAGCGACCGACCATCGGCGCATCGACTGCGCAAGCGACTGACCAACCGCGAATCACCTACCCCGCTCGTCCGAACCTTCCCCTCAATCCTCATCCGCCTGCGGGCTGTACGCCGCAACGACCTCCGCCTGCACGTTGGGGGGCGTCTCCTCGTCGTGGCTGTAGTCGATCACGAACGAGCCGATGCCCTGCGTCATGCTCTTGAGCTGGTTGGAGTACTGCATCAGCTCCGACAGCGGCGCCTGGGCGTGGATCACGCACAGGTCGCCGGCGCCGATGTCCGTGTTCACGATGCGCCCGCGCTTGGAGATCAGGTCGCTGGTGATGTCGCCCATGTGGTTGTTGGGGGCCGTCACCTCGATGTTCACGAAGGGTTCGAGCAGCGCCGGCTTGGCCTTGCTCACCGCGTCGATGAACGCCTTCTTGCCCGCCGTCACGAACGCGACTTCCTTCGAGTCCACGGGGTGGTGCTTGCCGTCGTACACCGCCACGCGCACCCCGGTGAGCGGGAAGCCCGCGATGGCGCCCGTCTCGAGCACTTTGCGCACGCCCTTCTCGATCGCGGGCAGGAACTGCTTGGGCACCGAACCGCCGAACGTCTCGTCGGCGAACTCGAAGCCCGTCTCGTGATCGTGCGGCAGGGGCTCGACGCGCAGGTAGACCTCGCCGAACTGCCCGGCGCCGCCGGTCTGCTTCTTGTGCCGGTGGTGCCCCTCGGCCTTGCCGCGGATCGTCTCCTTGTACGCCACCTTGGGCGGGTGCGTCTCCACCTCCACGCCGAAGTGGTTCTTGAGCTTCTCGATCATCACCCGCAGGTGCAGGTCGCCCAGGCCGCGGATGACCAATTCGTGCGTCGACGCCACGCGCTCGACGTGGAACGTGGGGTCTTCCTCGGCGAGTTTCTGCAGCGCTGCGCCGATCTTCGTCTCGTCGTTGCGGCTCTTGGCCACCAGCGCCAGGCCCGACATCGGGCGCGGCAGGGGCAGGGGCTTGAGGCGCAGGTCGTCCATCTCGTGCGATTCGTGCAGCACGCCGTTCCAGCGCAGATCGTCGAGCTTCGCCACCGCGCCGATGTCGCCGGCGATCAGCTCCTTCACCTCGGTGTGATCCTTGCCGATCACCTTGAAGATGTGCCCGATCCGCAGCGGCTTCTTCTGGTCGCCGAGGAGGAGCTGGCTCGACGCCTTCACCGTCCCCTGGTGCACGCGGAAGAACGAGAGCTTGCCCACGAAGGGGTCCGTCGTCACCTTGAACACGTGCGCCACGACCGGCTTTGAGCTGTCCGCCTCGGCGTGCCACTCCGATTCCTCGCCCTCCGACGTGTGCTGGAACGGACGCGGGTTGCCCTCGAGCGGGTTGGGGCAGACGTGGGTGAAGATGTGCAGCAGGTCGTCGATGCCCGCGCCCGTCTGGGCGGAGCAGAAGCACACGGGGATCAGGTGCGACTCGCGCAGCGCCTTCTCGATCGCGGCGTGGAGCTGCGCATCGCTGATCTTCTTCGGGTCCTCGAGGTAGACGGCCATCAGCGCCTCATCCACCTCCACGATCTGATCGAGCAGTTGCGTGCGCGCCTCTTCGAACGTCGAGAAATCCGGCGAGCCGCTCTCGGCCTCGAGCAGGTCCACGACGTCCGTCGCGCCCTTGGTGGGCAGGTTGATCGGCACGCACGCGGGGCCGAACGTCTCGCGCACCCGGTTGAGCAGGCCCGGCAGGTCGATGTTGTCGTGGTCGATCTTGTTGATGACGATCATCCGCGGCAGGCGGCGCTCCTCCGCCATCTTCATCAGGCGGCGGGTGTTCATCTGCACGCCCGCGACCGCGTCGATCACCACGCACGTCGTCTCCACCGCCGGCAGCGACGTGAGCGCCTGGCCATAGAAGTCCGGCGAGCCGGGGGTGTCGATGAGGTTGATGTGCCGGCCGTCGTGGTCGAAGTGCACCAGCGCCGAGTTGAGCGAGTGCTTGTGCGCCTTCTCCTCGGCCTCGTAATCGCAGGTGGTGTTCCCCTCATCCACCGTGCCCAGCCGACCCTTGGCCTTGGTGTCCACCAGCAGACGCTCGGCCAGCGAGGTCTTCCCCGCGTGCGAGTGTCCGACGAGCGCGATGTTCCGGATGTCGGCGGTCGTGTAGGCCATGGCTGAGACGCCTCCTGACAGCCCCCGAGGGGCCGGGTTGAAAAGCGCCGTGGCGACGTCCTGCCGCGCTGCGGCGCCGGTCGGTGAATGCACGACACGCTGTCACAGCGTGCGGCCGCACACCCGGGAACCCCCCGCCCTGGAGGGAGCCCCGACGCGGCCACGGGCATTGTAAAGAGATCGTCAAGCCGCGCGAGCCCCCGGAATTACCCCCGGAATCACCCCCGGACAACCCCTCGGACGCGCCCCCTCACCCCCCCTCCGCCTCCATCCGCGCCAGTTCGTGCAGCGCCCGCGCCAGCCGCTGGCCCGTCCGGTTGTTCATGACCACCAGCAGCCGCTGGGGGGTGTCCTGCTCGTCGATCGCCACGTCGAAGGGCCCGAGTTTCCCCCCGACGTTGAGCACGCGGATCGTCGCGGTGTTCGATTCCGCCGCCAGCCAGCCGGCCTCGATCCCGCCGCGGCGTGGGTGCGTCCGCAGGACCATGAGGCGCGAGTCCGTCAGCACCAGGAACCTCGATTGTCGCATCTGCATCAGGAAAGGCGCCAGGAAGAGCGCCAGATAGGGCGCCACGCCGATCAGCGCCAGGACCGTCGGCCGCGACACCGGGACGCTCCGCACCGTCCCCCACGCCACCAGCCGCTCGCCCGGGATCAGCCGACGTCGCAGCACCGCGCGCAGGTGCACGGGGCCGAAGTCGCACTCGGGGAAGCGGCGCATACGTCCGAAGACATCGTAGAGCGAACGCCCACCCCGCAGCGCCGCCCCGCCCCCGGCTCGCCCCCGCCCTGCCCCCGGCTCGCCCCACGCCGCGACGCCCTCCACGGTCCACCCGTGTCGCCCCCACGCCCTACACTCCGTCTTTGAGATGACCTCCATCGCCCGCACCCCCGCGCCCAACCCCCGCGGCCCCGACCCGCAGCCCCCCCGCAACACCCGGGGCGTGGCGGGCGTGCTCGCGCTGCGGGGCGTCGACGCCGCCGACATCCGGGCCATCCTCCGACGAGCCGCGGCGTACGCCGACGCGGCCCCCGGCGCCGACACCACCCACCCCGCCCTGCGTCGGCGCCCCGTCGCCAACCTCTTCTTCGAGGACTCCACGCGCACGCGGTTGAGTTTCTCCATCGCCGCCGCCCGGCTCGGCGCCGCGCCGTTGGACCTCCACGCCGCGGGCTCGTCCGTGAGCAAGGGCGAGACGCTCATCGACACCGCGCGCACGGTCGAGGCGATGGGCGTCGCGGCGATGATCGTCCGCCACCGCTGCGCCGGCGCGGCCGCCGCCGTGGCGAGCCGCGTCGCCTGCCCCGTCATCAACGCCGGCGACGGTCGCCACGAGCACCCCACGCAGGGACTGCTCGACGCCCTCACCTTCGCGCAGGCGCACGGGCGCGAAGACGGCTTCGACTTCTCCGGCCTGACCGTGGCCATCGTCGGAGACGCCCTGCACTCGCGCGTGGCCCGATCCGACGCCGCGGCGTTCACCGCGCTCGGCGCCCGCGTCGTGCTCGCCGGCCCGCCCGCGCTGGCGCCGCCCGCCCTCGCCCGCGCGCTGGGCTGCGAATCCACGCACGACCTCGACGAGGCCCTCGGCGCGGCCGACGCCGTGCAGATGCTCCGCATCCAGTTCGAGCGGCTCGCCGACACCGGCGCCATCGCCGGTCCCGAGGCCTACGCACGAGCGTGGCAACTCACGCCCGAGCGGGCGGCGCGGATGAAGCGGGCCGCGATCGTCATGCACCCCGGCCCCATGAACCGGGGCGTGGAGATCCACCCCGACGTCGCCGACGGCCCGAGCAGCCGCGTGCTGAGGCAGGTCGACAACGGCGTGCCCGTGCGCATGGCGACGCTGGCGATGTGCGCCGAGGCGGCCGCCGACCACGCCTGAGCGCCACACGCGCAACAGGCCGTGCCGAGTGCGGGTATCGTGTGCCCATGACGGAGGAGCACGAGCCCGGCACGCCCCTGCTGCTGATCATCTCCGGCCCCTCGGGCGTCGGGAAGACGACGATCACGCGCGCCATCGGCGCCGCGTTCGAGGATGCGCACATCTCCGTCTCCCTCACCACGCGAGCCAAGGGCCCGAACGAGATCGAGGGCGTGGACTACCACTTCGTCGACGAGGACGCCTTCCAGCGCCGCCTCGACGAGCCCGGCGAGGCGGGCCTCGGCGCCTTCCTCGAACACGCCGGCGTCTACGGGCGTCGCTACGGCACCCTGCGCGAGCCCGTCGAGCGCGGCCTGCGCGAGGGCCGGCTGGTCATCCTCGAGATCGACGTGCAGGGCGCGCGGCAGGTCCGCGCCCGCTACCCCAACACCTACGCCATCTTCATCCTCCCCCCCAGCGACGACGCCCTGCTGCAGCGCCTGCGCGACCGCCGACGCGACCCCGAGGACGTCATAAAACGCCGCTTCGCCGCGGCCCAACGCGAGATGCGCGACGCCCACGAGGGCGACACCTACGACGCGTTCATCGTCAACGACGACCTCGGCCACGCCATCGAGGAAGCGCTGCGGCTTGTCCGCCAACGGCGCGGAGCCGCGTCTTCCTCCACGCACCGCGCCTAGCGGGGCGCGGTCCAGCCCGGCATCTCCCCAACCCCCGGTCATATCGCCCGCACGCCGCCGCGACGAGCCCCCGCGGCGTCGGGGTCTACCATTCCCTTTGCCCCCTCATTCCCCCGCACGCACGCCATCGCTCCCTCTAACCGCACCGCCCATGCCCACCCCTTCTTCCAAACGCGCCGTCGTCCTCCTCTCCGGGGGTCTGGACAGCGCTGTCGCGCTGGCCACGGCCCGCGCCGAGGGGTTCGAGGCGTACGCGCTGAGCGTGGACTACCGCCAGCGCCACGCCCACGAGTTGGCGTGCGCCCGGCGGGTGGCCGCCTCGCTGGGCGCGGCGAGGCACGCCGTGGTGGGCGTCGACCTGCGGGCGCTGGGCGGCTCCGCCCTGACGGACGACGCGATCGGCGTGCCCGATGCGCACACCGGGGCGCCCTCGGATCAACACGAGGCGATCCCCGTCACCTACGTGCCCAACCGCAACATGACGATGCTCAGCCTCGCCATCGGCTGGGCCGAGACGCTGGGCGCCGCCGAGGTCTTCATCGGCGTCAACGCCGTCGACTATTCCGGCTACCCCGACTGCCGCGAGGCGTTCATCCGCGCCGCCGAGCACGCCGCGGCCCTCGGCACCAGGGCCGGCGTGGAGGGCGCGCCCGTGCTCATCCGCACGCCGCTCATCGCCATGACCAAGGCCGAGATCATCCGCGAGGGCGCCCGCCTGGGCGTGGACTTCGCGCTCACCAGCAGTTGCTACAACCCCGACCCGCAGGGACGCGCGTGCGCGGCGTGCGATTCGTGCGCCATCCGCCGACGCGGCTTCGCGGAAGCGGGCGTGCCCGACCCCACCCAGTACGCCCACGAAGGGGCCGCGCGATGAGCGCCGAGCGCACCACGTCGCTGCCACTCGCAGGCGCCGCATCCCGCACTGCGCCCCACGACGCGACCCCCGGTGCAACGCAGGCCGCGCCGGGATCGCTCCCCATCGCCGAGACGTTCGTCAGCGTGCAGGGCGAGGGCAGGCTCGCGGGTGTGCCCTCGTGGTTCGTGCGCACCAGCGGCTGCAACCTGCGCTGCGCGTGGTGCGACACGCCCTACGCGAGTTGGCGCCCGGAGGGATCGGCGCGCACCATCGACGACCTCGTGCGCGAGGCCCGCGCGAGCGGCGTGCGGCACGCCGTCGTCACCGGCGGCGAGCCGATGATCTTCGAGCCGATCGCCGCCCTCTGCGCCGCGCTGCGCGACGCGGGCCTGCACGTCACCATCGAGACCGCGGGCACGGTGTGGCGCGGCGTCCACGCCGACCTCATGTCCATCAGCCCCAAGCTGGCCAACTCCACCCCTGCGCCAGAGCAGGGCGGCGCCTGGGCCCAGCGCCACGAGGCGCGGCGCATCGACCTCGACGCCCTGCAACGGCTCATCGACGCCCACCCCGAGCGCCAGCTCAAGTTTGTCGTCGCCGCGCCGACCGACCTCGCGGAGATCGAGGCGCTGCTCGCCCGCCTGCACAACTGGCGCAACGAGGACGTGCTGCTGATGCCCGAGGGCGTCACGCCCGAGGCCCTCGCCGCCCGCGCGTGGGTGGTCGAGGCGTGCGTCGAGCGCGGATGGCGGTATTGTCCCCGTCTGCACATCGAGCTCTTCGGCAACACGAGGGGCACATAAGCTCTGACGCAGGGCGCGGCTCGCCGAGCCCGCCCGCCCGCGCATCGAAAGCCGTCCACCACTCTGGATAACCGACCGTGGTCCACCGCATCTGCAAAGCGTTCGAGGTCGAGAGCGGGCACATGCTCTCCAAGCACCCCGGGGCGTGCCGCCACCCCCACGGCCACTCGCGGCGCATCGAGGTCGTGCTGGCGAGCGATGCGCTCGACGACCACGACATGGTCTGCGACTTCAAGGCCGTGAAGCTCGCCCTGCGCGACTTCGTCGACCGCTTCGACCACGCCATGGCGATCAACAGCGCCGACCCCCTGCTGCCCACGATCCGCGAGACGACCAAGCGCATCGTCCTCTTCGAAGGCATGGACCCCACGACGGAGGCGATGGCGAAGATGATCTTCGACCACCTCGCATCCGAGATCGCCCGCCGCGCCGCCTACACCGACGAGCACGGCGCCACCTTCGCCTTCCCCGAAGGCCTCCGCCTCGAACGCGTGCGCGTGAGCGAGACGCCGACCTCGTGGGCGGAGTACGGGATTTCGTAGTTCCGCGTGATCACAAGAGCGAACCGACCGATTGTGCGCCTCGCGCACGCAGCGAGCCGCGACCGTGAGGGAGCGCTGTTGATCGCCCGATCAACATAACGCCCGGCATCGCGTTGCGATTCGTACAATCGGGTCATGCCTTCGTACCTGATCACGTTCCATACCTACGGTTCGTGGCTTCATGGTGATCGTCGCGGCTCGATCGATCCCGATCACAACACGCCGGGAACCCCGATGATCGCGCATGATCCGGACCGCCTGCAGCGCGCGACCGCCCGAATGCATCGGCCGCCTGTGCGACTCTGCCGCGATGCTCGCCGCGCCGTAGACGGTGCGATACGCGGCCTTTGCCACCACCGTGGCTGGATCCTCCACGCGCTCCACGTGCGCACGAACCACGTTCACCTCGTCATCAGCGCCCCGGCACCGCCCGAGCGGGTCATGAACGCGGCGAAAACATGGTCCACTCGCCAACTGGTCGCGAACGGGATCGCCCGGCGTGGCACACGGAACTGGTCGCGCCACGGCAGCACGCGCTGGCTCCACACAGAAACATCGGTTTCGCAGGCGTGCCGATACACGCTCGAATCCCAAGGCGAACCATTCGGATCGGACGCCGTCGCGTGGGCGACAGATCGCGGCATGACGCGCGACCCCCGATCGGATCGCGACGTTCGAAGATGAACACGTAAATCCAGGCCTTCACCTCATCAGGGGTCGGCGCTCAACAGCGCTCCCTCACGGTCGCGGCTCGTTGTGGCGCGATCGTCAGCGCCGTCGCGAGGCCGTGCGCACACGCCGCTCTTTCACTGCCCCTGTTCGCCACCGAGCCGGGCCGCCAGCGCGTCGAGCACGTGGGGCCATACGCGCACGAAGTAGGCGCGGACCTTATCCCACTCGGCGCCCTCGCGCCAGCCGCCGTGGTGCAGCCGGACCAGCGTGGCGCCGTCCGGCGCATCCTCGAGCCGGAAGACCACGAACGTGCGCTCCTCGCGCTCCGCGGGGAACGGCGGCGGGGCGTTCCACGAGATCGCGAGCATCTCCTCCGGGACGTACGCCAGCACGTGGCAGTCATCGGCGCCGCGTGCGCCGGGGGGCGCATCGGGGAGGAAGTGCAGCTCGTACAGACCGCCGATGCGCAGATCGACGATCGCCTTCTGCGCAAAGAACGACTCCAGCCCCTCGCTCGTCGTCAACGCCCGCCAGGTCTCGGCGCGGCCCGCGGGGACGATCTGCTCCGCCACGATGGGGTTCTCGACGAAGCGCAGCGAGACCGCAGCGCGGGAGATCGGGTCCGGCGTCGTCGTCCCGGCGTGCTCGGTCGGGGGCGGGAAGCGCTGCTGCAACCGCGCCATCACGGAGGCGCTGCCGGCGTTCATGTATTGTTCCGCGTCCTCCCACTC
This sequence comes from Phycisphaerales bacterium, assembly GCA_007693765.1. GTDB lineage: Bacteria > Planctomycetota > Phycisphaerae > Phycisphaerales > UBA1924 > RECZ01. Next base: position 8,691 of record RECZ01000149.1, read on the forward strand.
GGGCACGACGGTCAACCCGCAGAACGCGATGGTGACGCGCGTGAGGCGGTCGGAGATCGGATCGAGCCGCACGACACTCCACGCTTCTTCGACGACTGGCGGCGTGGACATGTCGTCGGGATACACCGCTCGTGTGGAGAACATCCGCGGCGCCTCGAAGGCCAGAACGCGGTGCGTGAACCATCCCTCGTCGTCCTGTGCGGCCTCGGGGTCGTCGTGTGTGCGCAACGTGCCGCCGATGCGCCAGTCCACGATCGCCCTGGGGAACATCCACGATTCGAGGCCCTCTTGCGTGGTGAAGGCGTCCCACACCTCCTGCACGGGGGCGTGGACCACCGTCTCCCAGCGAAGCGTGCGCTGCGCATTTTCCGGTGCGCCGTGCGCGGCCGCGCCAACGCACACCGCGATCATCGCTGCGAAGATGCCGCGTCTGCTCATGGATGATGCTCCTGATTCGTGGCGATGCGGCTTGCGTCGCCCCCGCTCACCCCACCCGCTCGCTCTTGGCCGCGGCGACGTCGGATGCGGGCTGTGTCGGTTTTCGCTGCTGCTTGTTGCCGCTCTCGCCGGAGCCGCCGCTGGGGTAGGCGATGCGGGCGTGGTAGATGCTGTTGAGGCTCTTGATGACGGTCTGTTCGATGATGTGCAGCTCGCGCAGGGTGAGGTCGCACTCGTCGAACTGACCGTCCATGAGGCGCTTGGTGGCCAGCGTCTGCACCAGGCCCTCGATGCGGCTGGGGGTCGGCTCGCCCAGCGCCCGCGAGGCGGATTCGACCGCGTCGCACAGCATGAGGATGGCCTCCTCCTTGGTGCGGGGCTTGGGGCCGGGGTAGCGGTAGCCGAACTCGGCGGGCGTGTCGCCGCTGGCCTCGTCGGCGCGCTCGCGGGCGCGTTGATAGAAGTACTCGACGAGCGTCGTGCCGTGGTGCGTCTCGATGTACGAGCGGATGGAGCGCGGCAGGTTGTACTCGCGGGCCAGCTCCACGCCGTCCTTCACGTGGCCGACGATCACCAGCAGCGACATCGCGGGGCTGAGCTTGTTGTGCCGGTTGAGGCCGCCGGCCTGGTTCTCCACGAAGTATTCGGGTTTGTTCATCTTCCCGATGTCGTGGTAGAGCGAGCCGACGTAGGCGTGCAGGCCGTCGGCGCCGATGGCGTCCGCCGCGGCCTCGACGAGCGTGGCCACGGTGATCGAGTGCGTGTAGGTGCCGGGGGCGCGCTGGGCGAGTTCGCGCAGGAGCGGGTGCTTGGGGTCGCGCAGTTCGATGAGCGTCATGCCGGTGGAGACGTCGAACGCGCGCTCGATGACGGGCAGCAGGCCAAGGGCGAGGAAGGCGACGAACATCGCGCCGATGCCCACCTGCAACGCGTCGATCGCCACGCCGCGTATCGCGACGCCCTGGCTCACGCCGGCGCCGGCGAGGGGCCGGTCGATGAGGGCGGCGAAGAGCAGGGCGACCGCCATCGCCCCGGCCGTCACCGCGCCGGCGCTGAGGATCGCCTTGCGGTTGCGGATCTCGCGCAGGCGCCACGCCGCCGCCGCAACGCCCACGAGGGCCACCAAGTAGATCGCCGGCGTCTGCCCCAGCGCGGCGCACACCAAAAGCCCCTGCAACGCGGCGAAGGCGATGGCCAGACGCTGGTCGAACGCGATCGCGAACACCACGGCGAGGAAGACGGTCGGCGCGAACGCCACGATCATCAGCAGCCCGGGGTTCGCCGCGGCGCCCCACAGCGCGATCACCGTGACGAGCGCCGTCGCCGCGGCGACCGCGACGATTTTCTGCGGCTCGCGCAGCGAACGCGGGTAGAAGAACCACAGGTACGCGCCCATCGCCATCGTGACGACCAGCACGCCGCCGGTCATCCCGGCGCGCCCCAGCCACACCGGCATGCGCGGCCCCGCGGCGATGTGCACGCGCTGCTCGCGCACCAGCACGACCCGCGTCCGTTCTTCGAGCACCTGCCCGCGACGGATGAGCACGTCGCCCTCACGGTAAGTGATCAGCACGGGCTCGACGGCGGCCGCGGCCTGCTCCTGCAGGCGGGCGGACTCGGCCTCGTCGAAGACGAACGTCGGTCGCGCGTTCCGCGTGAGCCTCGTGATCACGGCGGGCGCCACGTCCGGGCGGAACCCGGCGCGGCGGACCAATCGATCCATCTCATCGGCGAACCGTTCGCCGGTGACGTTGAGCGCCCGGCTCTCGTGATCGCGCCGCACCACGCCGTCGACCGTGCGCAGCTCGATGATCTCGTTGGAGGAAAGCTGTTCGCGCTGGTGCGTCTCGGGGGAGAGCACGGGGGTTCGCCGCAGCAACTCCATCAACTCGGTCACCGCGGCGCGCCACGAGGGGGCGACCTCGTTCTCGACCATGCGTGAGCGCAGC
>RECZ01000090.1 GCA_007693765.1 Phycisphaerales bacterium
ATCACCAGCGATGAACAAGACCGCGACACTGACAGCCAAGCGACGCGAGCGTGTCGGCTCCCGCTACGCCCGTCGCATCCGCGAGAGCGGCGGCCTGCCCGCCGTGCTCTACGGGCACGGCGCCGACCCCCTCGCCCTGACGCTCGACCTGCGCGACACGGTCCGCCACGTGCTCGCCGGCGAGAAGGTCTTCGGCCTCGCCGTCGAGGGCGAGAGCGCCGAGGCGACCGTTCTGCTCAAGGACATCCAGTACGACTTCCTGGGCGACTCGATCATCCACCTCGATTTCGCCCGCGTCGATCTCGACGAGGAGGTCGAGGTGCACGTGCCCGTGCATCTGGTGGGCGACGCCGTCGGCCTCAAGAGCGCCGGCTCGGTGCTGCTGCACCCGATCACCGAGCTCACGATCCGCTGCAAGGTGACCTCGATCCCGGACTTCATCGAGGTGAACATCGCCGACCTCGACGTCGGGCACTCGATCCACCTCCGCGAGGTCACGATACCCGCGGGCATCGAGGTGCTCGACGACCCCGAGGCCGTGCTGGCGACGATCCACACCAAGACCGAAGAGCCGACCGCGGAGGAGACCGCCGTCGCCGGCGAGGGCGCCGAGCCCGAGGTCATCCGCGAGAAGAAGGACGGCGACGACGAGGACGCGAAGGAGTGAAGCTGATCGTCGGACTGGGCAATCCCGGCGCCGAGTACGAGAAGACCCGCCACAACGCGGGCTTCCTCGTGATCGACCGCCTCGCGGAGCGGCACGCGCGCGGCCAGGTCGCGCGCGCCCGCTTCCACGCGCTCACGTTCGACGCCAACCTCCCCGGCGCCGGCAAGGCCATGCTCATGAAGCCCCTCACCTACATGAACCGCTCCGGCCTCGCGGTGGGCGAGGCGGTGCGGTTCTTCAAGATCGACCCGGTCGCCGACGTGTTTGTGATCGTCGACGACATCGCGCTGCCCGCGGGCGCGATCCGGATCCGCGCCGAGGGCGGGCCGGGCGGGCACAACGGGCTGATCGACGTCCAGCGTGCGCTGGGCACGCCCGCCTACGCCCGTTGCCGCATCGGCATCGATGGGCCCGGGCGCGTGCCCCAGGCGGACTACGTGCTCGGGCGCTTCAGCCCCGAGCAGTGGGCGGCGGTCGAGCCCGCGCTCGTCGCCGCGGCCGACGCCAGCGAGACATGGGCTCGTGAGGGCGTGACCGGCGCCATGAACGCGTTCAACACCAAGGCGCCCAGCAAGGACGCCGCCAACGGCCCCCAACCCCGCGACGGCGCGGCGACGGAATAAACCAACCCAGCGCGCCGCCGGCGCGCGACGAACGAATCGAGAGAAAGGCAGCGCATCACATGTCCAAGGACCAGAAGAAATACTACGAGGCGATGTTCCTCATCAGCCAGGCGGTCGCGGCGGACTTCGCCGACGCCATCGCCCACATCCGCGAGATCCTCTCGCGCGCCGGCGCCGAGGTCGTCGCCATGAAGAAGTGGGACGACCGCCGCCTCGCCTACGAGATCGACAAGCAGAAGCGCGGCGTCTACATCCTCGTCTACGCCGCCCTCCCCGGCGACGGCGTCGAGAAGATCCATCACGATTGCAACCTCTCCGAGAAGATCATGCGCGTCATGGTGATCAAGGCCGACCACCTCACGCTCGAGGAGATGCAGGCCAACGACGACGCCGCATCCCTCACCATGGAGGCGAACCTGCGCTCCGGCCCCCGCGAACGCGATGAGCAGGCGATGGCCGGCGCCGCGGCGCCCGCGGCCGACGCAGACGCCGAAACTGTGGAAGACATCGACGACGAAGACTAATCACACGCTCGCGCCCGACGCCGACGCAATAGGCGCCTTACCGGAGAATTCGTCATGGCAGGCAATTTCAACCGTGTCTTCCTGATGGGCAACCTCACCCGCGACCCCGAGCTTCGCCACACGCCCAGCAGCATGGCGGTGGCCAACATCGGCCTCGCCGTCAACCGGCGGTTCCGCGACTCCGCCGGCAACAACCAGGAGGAGACCACCTTCGTCGACTGCGAAGCGTGGGGTCGCACCGCCGAGGTGATGTGCCAATACCTCGCCAAGGGGCGCCCCGTCTTCGTCGAGGGTCGGCTCAAGCTCGATCAGTGGCAGGATAAAGAGGGCGGCAACCGGTCCAAGCTCAAGGTTGTGATCGAGAACTTCCAGTTCGTCGACAGCCGCACCGAAGGCGCCCCCGGTGGAGGCGGCGGCGCGAGCGGCGGTGGCGGCCCCCCGGCGCAGCGCAGCGCCGGCTCGCAGCCCGCGCGGCAGGGCACTACGCCCGCGTACGAGCCCGTCGAGGACGACGACATCCCCTTCTGAACCACACGCATCACCGCCCGCGCCACCGAACGTGCGCCGGGCGATTCACCCCCCCACGCTGGGGGCGCGAGATCGCCGAGACATACCCGGCGCCCCGCGCTTCCTAACTCCAACCCCTTGAGAGGACAGCGACAGCCATGTCAAAGACCGTTCAACTCCTGCTGACCGAGAGCGTCGACAACCTCGGCATCGTCGGCGACGTCGTCACCGTGCGCACCGGGTTCGCCCGCAACTTCCTGCTGCCCAACAGCCTCGCCATCACGCCCACCGACGAGGCGATCGCGGCCCTCGCCGAGAAGCGCGCTGTGGCGGAGCGTGAGCAGGCCGCCCTCCGCGCCCAGCGCGAGCAGATGATTAGTGAGCTCGATGGCTTCGAGATCACCCTGCAGCGCTCCTGCAACGATTTGGGCATGCTCTACGGCTCGGTCACCCAGCAGGACATCGCCGACGCCCTTGCCGAGCAGGGCCATATCGTCAAGGCCCGCGAGGTGCGCCTGCCGCACACCATCAAGCGCATCGACAGCTACATGGTGCCCGTGAAGGTCGCCAACGACCTTGAGGCTGAGATCAAGGTGTGGGTCGTGCCCGACCGCGAACTCGACGTCGACGACCGCGACGAGATGGAGTTCGACAACGAGGGCAACCTCATCGAACGCCGCCCCGGCGCGAAACGCGACGCCGACGCCCCCACCCCCGCCCCCGGAAGCGCGCCCGGAAGCGCCCCCGAGGCGCCCAGCGTCTGAACAGAGCCTCATCAGCGCACCGACCCCGCATAAAAAGCCCCCGATGCGCAACGCATCGGGGGCTTTTTCGTGGCGTTTGTTGTCGCCCGCGCCGTGTGCGGGCGGTCCGCGCTCAAGTGGGATCAGCGCGGCTGACGACGGGGCGGCGGGATGGTCATCCCGATGCCGTCCTCGATCACCTGCTGCCCGAGCGTGAACTGCTCGATCGTGACCTGAGCGCTCACGCGGAAGATCAGGGTGAGCCGCTCGTTGGGTCGGCTGTTGCTGAGTTGCGGCAGGTTCTCCATCGCGCGGATAGGTGAGCCGGGGGTGAAGCGAATGGCGGTGTCGTTGTTGGTGCGGTGGATGAAGCCGATGGCCTCGTAGCGCTGCCCGAGGTTGTCGACGAGCAGCGGAGGGAGCAAGCGCTCGGCCGCATCGACCGCGCGCCCGAAGAGCGTGACGCGACTCGGGATGCTCACGTCGACCTGCACGATGTAGGTGTCGGGGCCGTCCGCGAACGCTTCCACCATGAGGTCGCGGGCGATGCCGATCTCGTTGAACGCGGAGTTCGGGATGCGGTGCTCGCCGTCGATGATCTCGTTCTGCTCGTTGAATCGGATGCTGCCGCGGAGCACGGAGCGGTTCACGGGGCCGGGGAGGCGGTTGATCCGCCGGATCGGCTCTCGCTGCGGCGTTGCGGCCGCGGCGCGATCCGGCGGGCCGCCTTCGCGCGCGGTGAGCGTGACGCCGAGCGACTCGAAGAGCGAGCGGTCGCGGATGGCCGAATCGCGCTCGGCGCTCGATGTGAAGACGAACTCTGGCTCGCCCGCGACGGGGACGCGCACGTTGCGCACGATCAGGTGCGTGGGCCGGACGCCGGGCGGGACCACGAACTCAAAGCCCATGGTGGTGGTCGAGCCGCCGCCGACGGACGAGATGAAAACCTCGCTCGCGTCGAAGCGCCAGCGGTAGATGTCCAGAGCCCACGCCTCGCCCTGCGAGATCGCCGCGATGGGGTGCATGGCCACGGCCTCGCCGTCGTCGCGCACGCCGACGAGACGGAAATGACCGGGCGACGCGACGAACTGCCCGTTTGTCTCCCGCGCTCCGGACTCGAACCGGATGACGAACCCCTCGATCCGCGATCCCGCGGGAACGGACTCGCCCTGCATGGTGCGCGCGATCTGGGGCACGGGGCTGCCGTCGGGGGCGCGGGGGGCGAATGTGTCGGCGAGGAGGTCGCGCACGTCGTTCGACTCGACCTGGAACCGCCCGAGCACGCTGAAATCATCCGGTGCGATGGTCGTGCGCCCGCGGTCGCCGACGGTGAACCGCACCAGCGTCGCCTGCTCGTGCAGCGAGGGGGCTAGCTTGGCGAGCGGGCGCGACGTGGCGAGCGCGCCGCTGCTGAGCGTCTCGTAGAAGCCGATGGTGAGCCGGTCGGCGGGCAGCAGGAGCGACGAACCACGCACGATGTTGCCGTTGGCGTCGTACTCCACGGGCTTGTAGCCCATGAAATCGGAGGGGATGCGGAAAAACCCGATGCTCACGAGCACGATCCCCGCCGTCAGCACGCCGGAGAGCGCACCGAACGCGAGGCCACCGACGAAGTTGGTGGTGTCGTCCATGTCGAGGTTGGCCGGGATGAGCTTGTCCATCGCCAGCCGCAGCACGACCAGCGAGACGAGGAAGGGGACGATCAGGCCGATGCCCCACGCGTAGTCACGCAGCGCGCCGACGCCCATCAGCACGCCGTAGACCAGCGGCTCCCACACCGCGAAGGCGATCGCCCCCGCCGCCACAACGCAGGCGAAGTGCAGGAACGCAGAAAACAAGCCCTGCGCCGACCACAGATAGGCGATGAGCGCCACGGCGACGATGACGAAGATGCTCAGCAACATGATTCGGTGACCTCTCGCATGGACTCGTCAAACGGGGACGGGGGCACTGGATAAGACGCGTTCGGCGCCCCCGCGGTTCTGGCCCCTTCGCTCGGGGCGGGTCGATTACTCGGCGCCGCTGGCGGCCGGCGCCTTGGGCTTGGGTTTGGCCCCGCCCGGCGACGTGGAGATGCGCACGACTTCCTCGACGCTGGTGATCCCCTCCATCGCCTTGCGCAGCGCGCTCTCCTGGATGGAGGGTTCGCGCCGCTTGCGGAATGCGTCTCGGAGGGCGCCGAAGTTGCCCTTGGCGATGTGGGGTCGCGTCTCGGCGTCGATGGCGTGCACCTCGAAGCACCCGTCCTGCCCGAAGTACCCGCCGCCGTTGCAGACGGGGCAGATCTCGGGCTTATTCTTGATGAGCACCTGCCCGCCCTTGCGATGGAGCTGCTGCACCTTGTCGGGCATCCCGAGCTTCTTGAGCATCTCGGGCGTCGGCTGGTACGCGGCCTTGCAGTTGGGGCAGAGCCGCCGCAGCAACCGAAACGCCACAACGCCGTGCAGGCTCTTGGCCGCGATGTTGGCGTCGCCGACCGCCTTGGCGTAGATCTGCACCGCCTGCAGCGCCGTTTCGGCGCGGATGTTCAGGTAGGTGCGGGTGCGGTCGTGATCAGCGCGGGCGATCTCCTGGGCGGTCTCGGGATCGGGGGTCTCGGAGACAGCGAGCACATCCGGGTCGCGGCGAAGGAGGGAACGAACGGTGGTGCTGAACTCGGCGCCGTCGACCTTGGGGTCGAAGACGTTGTGGCGCACGCCGTCGATGTACGACTCGGGCTCGATCTCGAGCGTCTGCACGTTCGACGTGTAGGCGTCATGCGTGCGCAGGATGGCGTACATCGTGCTGGTTCGGCCCGATCCGGGGGGCGCGGCGAGCAGCACGACGCCCTTCTGCTCGTCGATGATGCGACGCAGTTCTTTCTCCTGCCCCTCGAGCAGCCCGATCTCATCGAGCGTGCGCAGCACCTGCTTGTCGGGATCGATGGTGCCGGTGATCCGCAGCCCGCCGGGGACGCCCTGCGAGACGAGGCGCACGCCGTGGCGAACGCCGGTGCGCGCGATGGTGAACTCCTTGGACTGCCGCTTGCGGCGCTCGCCGACCTCCATCCCGCTCAGGGCGCGCAGATAGTCGATGGCGGCGACCGCCTGCTGCGAGGGGATCGTATCGCCGGTCTGTCGCACACCATCGACGACGAGGCTGACGGCGTACGACGACTCGGAGGCGGGGGCGACGTCGAAGCGCACGGCGCGGGACTCGAGGGCGGCGGTGAGGAAGCCCTCGGCGATGAGGCGCACCTCGTACTCGGGCGTGCCCTCTTCCGGCGGCGGCATGACGCCCTTGGGCCCGCTGAGTTCGACCTCGCTCTTGGAGAGCTTGCGCCGCTTGGAGCGCTCCTCCGCGCCGGCCGACACCTGTTTGGCGAAGTTGAGCGACCAGCGGGCCTCGGCGGGCACGCGATGGTCTTTATTCCGCATCACGTAGTAGACGCCGAGGTCGGCGAGCAGGACGAGCGCCATGAGCGGCAGCGCGATCCAGAAGATCGGCGTGAACAGGCCCACGCACAACGCGAGCGTGGCGACGCCGACGTGTACCAGGTTCCACTGGCGACGCTTGAAGTAGAAGCGTGCGGCGTCTTTGTCGTAGATCGTCGAGACGATCCACGCCCACACGCCCAGCAGCGCGAGAAGAATGACGGCCTTCCAACCGGAGACGAGCCATGCCGGCTCGGCGGCGCCGAGCGTGAGGAGGGTGAGATTCATGGAAGCGTTGGGTCTCCGCGGTTGCGCGGCGGGGAGGGCCCGGCGCGCTCAGGACGTCTGGAGAAAACGAGGCTCAGCCGATGCCCTTGAGGCGCATCGTGAGCTCGTCGGCGTTGGGGGTCGCGTCCATCGCGACGCGGGTGTGAATGTATTCCCGCTCCACGAGGTCCACAAGCGAACCGTTGAAGTCGATCATGCCCATGCGGAGCGACTCGGTCGTCTTCATCACCTCGTGCAGTTCGCCTTCGCGCCCGTCGAGGATGTACTTGCGCACCACCGCGTTGTTGATGAGGATCTCGAGGGCCGGGATGCGGGGGATGTCCTTGTGGAGCGTCGGCAGGAGCTTCTGATAGACGATCGCGCGCATCTGGTACGCGAGGATCTTCCGCACCTGATCGCGCTCGTTGGGCTCGAACAGGTCGTAGATACGGCTGAACGTCTCGGGGGCGCTGGAGGCGTGGATCGTTCCGAACACCAAGTGGCCCGTCTCGGCGGCGTGCAGCGCGGCCTCGAACGTCTCGGAGTCGCGCATCTCGCCCACCAGCACGATGTCGGGGTTCTCACGCACCAGAGCGCGGAGGGCGATCTTGAAGTCCGAGACGTCGATGCCCACCTCGCGCTGGTGGATCACCGCCTTCTGGTCGGAGAAGATGTACTCGATCGGGTCTTCGATGGTGATGATGTGCACGGGCTTGCGTGCGTTCACGTAGTTCAGCATCGAGGCGATCGTCGTCGACTTGCCCGAGCCCGTCACGCCCGAGAGCAGCACGATGCCCTGCGGCTGCATCGCGATCTCGGACATCGCCTCGGGCAGGTGCAGGTCCTCGAACTTCTTGATGTCGCTGGTGATCAGACGGGCGGCGATCGAGAGCTTGCCGCGCGACTGGAAGAGGTTCACGCGGAAGCGGTTGTTCTCGTCGTAGTCGTACGCGAAGTCGACGGAGCCGAGGCGGCGCAGGTCTTCGAACTGCTCCTCGGTCAGGATGTGCTTCGCGATCGAGATGAACTCCTCGTGCGTGACGGCGTCCGTCTCGAGCGGCTTGAGCGAGCCCCGCAGCCGGATCACCGGGGAGCGACCCGTCTTGATGATGATGTCCGACCCGCCGAACTTGATGCACGCCTGCAGGAACTTGCCCAGCCGGGTGGCGTGGGGATCGTGCTTGGCGTCGGGGTCGAGCGCCGTGCGCGCCGTGGGGACGGTTGTCTGCTCGCTCTGGGTTGGGGTCATCCTGCTCTCTGCCTGTCGTCCGATGGGTGAGAAGACCGGTGCGGCCCGATCGCGGCGCCCGCCGCGGGCGCCTCCGCACGGCCGAACCCCTTTCGGGGCCCGCTCCGGAGCGGTTGCGTCTCGTCATCGTACGCGAGGCACGCCCCCGGCGCACACCCACGACCCCTACCCCCTCCCCCACGGGCCCGCCCCCCGCCGGGGGGGCCTGTCCATCGCCGGCGCTTCCCGACGCCCTCCACGCGGCTCACGCGCCGGACATCACCGCCGCGACGCCGCCGTCCACGCACGCCGGGGTGAGCCCCGCGAGCGGGTACCGACGGACCAGAGCCTCGCCCAGGGCCTGCGCATCGGCCGTCACGAAGTGGCTGGGCGTGCGCAGCTTGCGGTACACGAAGTTGATCGCCCGCGGCAGGTGCGTAGGCGTGGTGCAGACGACGAGCTCCTGCCGGTCGAAGCGGAGCGGCAGCACGCGGAACTGCCACGCCTGCCGGGCGCTGAGCAGCGTGAGCGCATCGGGGTCGACACGCTCGGTCCGCGGGTCGACACGCTCGGCGATCGAGGCGTACTGCTCGACCCACGCGCCCTCAACGGCCTTGGGGCAGACTCCGAACATGCGCTCGGCCAAAGCGCCGAAGGGCACGCCGCGGAGCGCCTGCTCCTCCAGCACCAGCCGCACCTGCTCTTCGGTCAGCAGGCCGCGAGCCACCATCAGTTCACCGAGTCGGAGGGTCATGCGAGCGTCTCCAATGGGGGCGGCGGCGTGCCGTCCCAGCGACCCCTCTCATCGACGCACGCCGGCCGATTCCCCACGCTCGGGGAGGTTCTCACGCACGTGATGCGTCGGTGCTACGGCGTGTGCGAACGTCGCGAACTGCAGTGATCGCGCGGCGTCGGCGCGGCCGAATTCGATCGCGCCGGCTTGCATTCCAGGGAATGATTTGTTCGGCCGCACCGGGCCCGGGAACGTCCACGCCCACGACATCGGGGCTGGCGCCCGCCGAGGCATAATGGTTATCGGACGAATTAATCGGGCGTCCAAGCCGGGAAATTCTCGCCGAACCCTGCCGGGCCGCGGTCTGGTCGCCCAGTGGCTCGCCCAGAGAGGCGGGGTTATTCGCCCGGCTCGATCGACACCGAGAGCCGCTTGGTGCGGAACTGGTCGCGGTAAAGCTCCGCCCGTTCCTTGTGGGTGACGAGGATGAGCGAGACACCCGTCTCGTGGGCCTCCACGGTGCGGTGGAACGCCTCCTCCTTGCGGAGGGGGGTCAGTTCGACGATCGAGGCGACGACGTGCCCGACCTCGTTCACATCGTCGTTGTGCAGGAGCACCTTGTAGGGCGGAAGGCGGTCGAGACGCGGCGGGGCCGGGCGAGTCGCCGTAGCGGTGGCGTTCTCAGACCCTGACGATGCGTGTTCGATCTCGGGTTCTCGGGTCGTCATGATTCGGCTCGCCCTCCTGGCTGCGGTGAGGTGATCGTTCCAACACTGTATGCGGGCAAGGGGTCCGAACCAAGCAGGCGCGGCTTCTCGGACCTTCTCCAATCCGGGCCTTGCTCTACACTCGGCGACCGCTCAGGAAGCCGCTGTGACCGATCACGACGAGACCAGACCGACACCCCCGGAACCACGGTTCGACCCCGTCGCCGGCGCCTCGCCCGGCGAGAGCGACCGGCCGCGCTCGGGCTCCGACCCGGACGCCACCACATCCCCCACCGGCTCCGGGCGGCGGCGCGCCCGGTTCCAGCCGGGGGCGGTCATCGGCGAGCGGTACCGGATCGCGACGTTTCTTGGGCGCGGCGGGATGGGCGAGGTGTACCTCGCCGACGACATGCGCCTCGACCAGCAGGTGGCGTTGAAGTTCCTGCCCGAGCAGGCGTCGCAGGACGCCTCGTGGCGCGAGCGTCTGCAGAACGAGGTGCGCCTGGCGCGGCAGGTCTCGCACAAGCACGTCTGCCGCGTGTACGACATCGGAGAGACGAGCACGCCCGACGGCGCCCTCCTGTACCTGAGCATGGAGTACGTGGACGGCGAAGACCTCGCATCGCTGCTGCGCCGGATCGGACGCCTGCCGCGCGACAAGGCGGTGGCCATCGCCCGCCAGTTGTGCGCCGGGCTGCACGCGGCCCACGCGGAGGGCGTGCTGCACCGCGACCTCAAGCCCGCCAACATCATGCTCGACGGGCGCGGCGACGCCCGCATCACGGACTTCGGCGTCGCGGGCGTCGCAGAACAACTCACCGCCGAGGACGCCCGCGCCGGCACGCCGGCGTACATGGCGCCCGAGCAACTCCGCGGCGAGTCCGTCTCGATCCAGAGCGACATCTACGCGCTAGGGCTGGTCCTGTACGAACTGTTCACCGGCTCGCGGGCGCACAGCGGCGAAACCGTCGACGCGCTGCGGCACGAGCGAGAATCCTCCGCGCCCAGCGCGCCGTCCACGGTCATCCACGACATGGACCCGGTGGTCGAACGCGTGATCCTGCGCTGCCTGTCCCCGGAGCCGCACGATCGCCCGGCCTCGGCGATGAGCGTCGCGGCGGCGCTGCCGGGCGGAGACCCGCTCGCCGCGGCGCTGGCGGCGGGCGAGACGCCCTCGCCCGAACTGGTCGCGGCGTCGGGCGGTGAGGGCGCGATGCGCCCGCGGACGGCGCTGCTCTGCGCAGCGCTGACGCTGGTGATGGCTGCGGCGTTCGTGTGGTCCAACCAGCCGCTGAAGCGATGGGGTTTGCTCGAGGGCATGGTTGCACCGGCGGTGGCGGAGGACCGCGCGCGCGAGGCGCTGCGGGTCGCGGGGCACGATCCGAGGGCGGCGCACGAGCGGTTGGGCGTCGAGACCGATCACCCGTTGCTGACGCATATCCTCCAATTCGAATCGGACCGCGCCGCGCGCATCGCGCTCCAGCGCAGCGCGCGCCCCAGCACGGTCGCCTACATCTGGCGCGGCTCTCCCATGCCGATCGTGACGTCGCACGAGGACATCCACCCGGCGGGGATGTCCTCGTGGGATCCGCCCTTCTGGATGCCCAACGAGCGCATGGTGCACCTGCACGCCGACGGCTCGTTGCGGACGCTGCGCGTGCTGACGCCGTGGATGATGACGCCCGGCGCGGCGGACGTGCGCCCCGACTGGCCCGCGCTCTTCGCGCTCGCGGGGCTGGACTTCGACGGCTTCGAGCCCGACGAGCCCACGCTCTTCCCGCCGCTGAACGCCGAGTCTCGGCTCGCGTGGAAGCGAACGGGCGCGGACGCGGACGATCCGTTCATCCCGGTGCGGGTGGAGGCGGCGGAGCGGGCCGGTCGCGTGGTGTTCTTCCGCGCGCTGTACGGGTGGGACATGACCGGCGCGTCCGGGAATGTCGAGCAGACACGCTCGCTCATGTACTGGATCCAGATCGTCACGCTGATCCTGATGATCTCGATCGGCGTCGGCTCGATCGTGATGGCGTGGCGGCACGTGCGCATCGGGCGGGGCGACCGGCGCGGGGCGATGACGCTGATGGCGATCGCGTTCCCGCTCACGCTGCTGGCGACGGCGCTGGCGATGGTCGTGTCGCCGCTGGTGCTGGGGACGCACTTCCCGCGCGTCATCGGGATGTCGCTGTTCAGCGCGTTCTTCCTCGGCGTGATGTATCTGGCGGTGGAGCCGATCGTGCGTCGATCGTGGCCGCAGGTGCTGACGGCGTGGTCGCGGCTGCTCGCTGGGCGTTGGCGCGACCCGCTGGTCGGGCGCTCGCTGCTGCTGGGCGCCGTCGCGGGCGCCGCGGCGGGGATGCTGCACCAGAGCGGGAACCTCGCGTCGTTCCTGACGACAGGCGTCGCGGCGGACGCGGGGCGGGCGTCGCCGCTGGACTGGCTGAGCATCCGCTGGGGGTTCGTCGGTCTGGCCGCGGTGGCGATCGCGGCGCCGCTGATGTCGTTCCTGTACGTCGTGCTGCTGGTGGCGCTGCGCGCCGCGCTGCGGAAGCCTTGGCTCTGGGCGCCCGCGTTCCTGCTTCTGGGAACGCTGCTGCTCGAGCGGGACCTGTTCTACAACGCGACGATTCTGCCCGGCGCGCTCATCATCACCGCGCTGCGGCTCGTGCTGATCATGCGGTGCGGCGTGCTGGCCGCGGCGGCGTTCGAGGGGGTGCGGATGATCCTGCGCCACACCCCCCTGCTGCCGGACCTGCAATCGTGGCAGGGCGCGACGACGGTGTTCTGGGGCCTCGTGCTGCTGGCGTTCCTGGCGTACGCGACGCACACGGCGATCGGCGCTCACAGGCCTACCCGCGCCCCGGCGAGCGTTTGACGCGCCCGCGAGCCTGGACGGAGCGCGCTGGCGCGCACGAAAAAGCGGCGTGAGCGCTGTGAGGCGCCCACGCCGCGGGATGCAATCATGCATTGGGTCGGGATCAGTCGTCGAGATGCCACGTCTCGGCGGCCATGAAGCGGTCGTCGCCGCCCTCACCGTCGCCGAACTCCATCGCGAGGCCGACGCAGGGGATGTAGCCCAGCCCCGCGACGCGGGCGACCTCGGCCTGCACTTCGGCGTCGGTCGGGGGCTTGCCGAGGGCGCTGGTGAGGCGGTCGCGACGGATCAGGCCCCAGGTCTCGTGGCCGGGGATGAGGTAGTCAGCCAACGCGTGGGGCTGCTCGAGACGAAGGTGGAGTTGGTTCGCCGGACGCGTCGCGACGAGGAAAGCGGGGGCCAGCGTGTGGATGAGGTCGCCGCAGGGCGGCTCGGTGATGAATGTCACGTGGGGGGCGCGACGCTGCATCATCTGCAGCCACTGCCACGCGTCCCACGGCTGCAGCCTCCGGAAGGAGTCGAGGCCGATGGTGCGCACACCCGCCGCGACCGCGCCATCGAGCTCCTCAAACGCGAGCGCGACATGTTCACGGTTGTTGGGATCGAGCTGCTCCCACTCGTCGGTATTCCACGAACGCATCACGCGCACCGATGATCCCCACCACAGCCCGAGGTTGCCGCCCACGCTGGAGACGCGCTGCAGTTGCTGCTGCGCATCGGCCATGTTGTGGCCGTACTGAGCGCCCTTGGACCAATGGCTCGTGAAGAGGAATGGGTTTTGCATCTCGTCGTGGTTCACGAACAGTCCCGTTGGTCGCCAGAGCATGAAGCGCGACCACCCCTGATCAACGGCGTTCACAAATCGGTCCGCCCAAGGCTGCCAGCCGTACAAATCTGGGCGTAGCGTGTCATGGCCAAATCCGTATGGGTTGCTGGACGTTTGATTCCCAACTTGGGCCGCTGAACGCGCGTTGACAGGCCGCGCGTCGCGTGTGTAACGGACTGGGCCGTAGAGTGACTGGAAATAATCGCGGTAGGGCTCGAGGGTGTGGATCCAATCCACGTCGCCCTTTACAACACGCACGGCGAGGACATAGACGCGCACTTCCCCGGGATGTAAATCGCCTTGGGGATTGTATTTGTTCGGATCGCTCTCGGTGTTGGGTATGACCTCGACCGCCCAGTTTAACCCGCTGTGCGAAGCTGCGCCGCCGGGCGTGCGAATGCGGAGTCGCACTTGGTGCTTATACTCGAGTACGGGGTAATGCAGGCTGACGCCAACTTTGTAAGGAGCCTCGCCAAACACAACTACAGGTGAGTACTGACCACCAGGATAGAACCAACCTCCGGGCGCAATCGGCCCGCCGTTGTTGTTGATCTCGTAGGGCTTGCCGTCGAAGCGGAAGTCGTGCGCCTCGATGATCTGGCCGAAGCGGAAACCACCGACGGTGAACTTGCCCAGGCCCGCCATCGCGCCGGTGTTGTTGGTGAAGGTGTAGACGACGTTGAAGCCGTTGCTGACCGGCACCATCTGGATGCTCGGCGACACGCTGGTGGGGTGGTTGGAGTTGTTGCTGCCCGACCAGAGCCGCTGGCCGTTGGGCTTGATGATGTACGTTCCCGTGTCCACGTCCATCATCTCGATCTTGTTGCCGTCGACCAGCGTCGTCGCGACCGTCACCGCGGGCGCCGGCGCTGGCGGGGAGGACGGCGCAGGTTTGCCGGGGGGCGTGGACGGGCTGGGCGGAGTGACGATGTCGTCGTACGTCTCGCCCACACGGCGAAGGAGCTCGAAGAGGTCGTGCGAATCGACCACGCCGTCGCCGTTGATGTCCAGACTGGGGCCGTTGGGGTCGAAGGGGGCGCCGAAATACAGCTTGAAGAGCGCCACGTCCGCGGCGTCGACGACGCCGTCGTTGTTCAGGTCCGGGCTGGCGCCCCGCGAACCCGTGGCCGCCGCTGGGGCCGTCTGACTCGGCGGCGACGAGACGAGCACGAGCGGCACATCAGGCTGTGCGATCGGCTGCGCAATCCCCAGTCTGGCGGCCTGCCTCGCCGCCTGCATCGCCGCACGTTCCGCCTGCCTCGCTTCCCGTGCCTGTTGCCTGGCGAACTGGCGCGCCTCCCTTTCAGCCTGCCTCTGGGCCTGCCGCTCCGCCTTGAGTTGGGCCTTGGTGAGGGCCGCATGAGACGCCGAGGTCAGCATCGCGAATGTGATTCCCGCCACAATCACGAATTTCGCGACGCGGGCCGGCTCCGTCCTACTCCGTGTCGTCATCGCGTCGACTCCTTTCTACGCGGGCGTCATGGCCACGCGAGTAGGAAGCTCATCGACTGCGATGAGGACGAGGGTGACGGCGGAGGCGCGCGAGACGACGGTCCCGGGGGGATGGCGCAGGACGCGCAAAGCTGCGCGTGCATATGGTCACCAAAGTGGTGATTCTTCGACCGCCGCGCTTGACGCAGCGCGATTCGTATCCCACACGGGAGGCGCCCCGCGCGCGGACCCCACACCGGCCCCCCGCGGTCATGGTTATCGAGCACACGCCTTGGGCTTAGTCAACGTCCCACGATTCCGCGGCTTCGAAGGCCCCGCGGGCCTCGATGTGGAAGCCCACCACCGGCACGTACCCCAGCGCCGCGACGCGGCGCGCTTCGCTCGCGGCGTCGGCGTCAGTCGCGCTGCGGCCGAGAAAACTCTCGAGGCGGTCGCGCCGGATCAGCCCCCACGTCTCGTGCCCCGGCAGCAGGTAGTCGGCGAGGGCGTGCGGCGCTTCGAGGCGCAGGTCCGCCGCCTGCGCCGGGCGCGTCGCCACGAGGAAGGCCGGGGCGAGGCGGTGCAGCACGTCGCCGCTGATGGGCTCGAGCACGAACCGCACCCCCGGCGCCCGGTCCTGCATCATCTCGAGCCACCGCTCGGCGCGCCACGCCGGCATCCGCCGGAACGCGCCGAGGCCGATGGTCGTTACGCCGGACTCCACGGCGAGGTCGAGTTCTCGGAACGCGCGGGCGACGTGCGTCGGGTTGTCCGGGTCGAGCTCCTCCGGATTCTCGTCGCTCCAGTCGTCGAGCACCTGCGCCGAGCGCCCCCACCAGAAACCGAGATCGACGCCGTTGAGCCCCACGCGCCGGAACTCCGACACGCCGTCGCCGGTGCGCATGCCGCGCCCGGCCGCGTCCATCCACGGGGAGACGAAGCGGAAGACGTGCGCGCGGTCGGCGCCGCCCGGCGCGACGCCCGAGGGCGACCACACCATGACGCGCTCCCACCCGGTCTGGCGTCGCGCGACGAGGAGATCGACCCAAGGCTTCCAGCCGTGCCGGTCGGGGCGGAGGTTCTCGCGCGTGAAGCCGTAGGGGTTGTCGCGCGACTGGCGCCCGCGCACCGCGACGCTCACGCCGTGAACGGGGCGCGGGTCGCGCTCGTACGCCACGCCGCCGTACGTCTGGTGGAAATAATCGCGGTAGGGCGCGAAGGTCTCGACCCACGGGCGCCCCTGGCGCGCGATGCGCACCGAGACGACGTAGCGCCGACGCTCGCCCGGCGCGAGGTCGCCCTCGGGCGAGTACTTGTTGATGTCGGGCGCTTCGGGGTTGAGGAAGATCTCCGCGACCCACGGCAGGCCCTCGCGGGCGAACCGGCCGCGTGTGGTGGCGACGCGCATGCGCACCTGGTGCTTGTACTCCATGATCGGGTACTGCACGCTCACGCCGACGGTGTACGGGTCTTCGCGCAGCGCCAGCACCGGGGCGTACCAGCCGTCGGGGTAGTACCACCCGCCCGGGGCCACCGGCCGCCCGCTGTGCTCGAGCGTGCTCTCCTTGCCGTCGTAGCGGAAGTCACGCGTGTGGATGACGTTGCCGAAGCGGAAGCCGCCGATCGTCACGCGCCCCAGCGACGCGCGGCGGTTGGTCGTGTTGTGGTACTCGAGGATCAGGTCGAAGCCGTCGCCCGTCGGCGCGAGCGTGAGGCGGGGGCGCGATGCGGGGTTGGACTGGTCGAGCGGCTCCCACACGGGCTGGCCCGTCGGTGAGAGGATCACATGGTCGGTGCGGGCGTCGACCATCTCGATCGCGTCGGCGCCGACCATGCGTGTGCGCACGAGCGGGGCCTCCGCGATCGGGATCCCCCTCGGGCTCGGCGCGGGCGACGCATCCGGCGCGGGCGTACGCGGGGGCGTGGTGCGCGCGTCGCTCGGAGCACGGGCGGCGGGCTCGCGGTCCGGCGTGCGCCCCACGGGGCGCGCGTCGCACGCGGCGAGCGACGCCACGAGCAGCGCGAGCGCGACGGCGACGCCGCGTTGATGGGCGCGTCGGCGACGCATCAGGCGCCGGCGGGCGAGGTGAGCGTGGCGCCGCGACGCATGGTCGGGGCGCGCTCGGCTCGCTCCTGCGTCTCGGGCTGGGCGGATTCGGCGTAGTTCTCGCCGAAGCGCACGAGCCTGAAGGAGTTGGCGATGACGAAGACGTCGCCGACGAAGTGGTAGAAGACGGCGAAGAGGATGGCGAGCGAGCCCGTCGCCGCGAGCACCAGTCCGATGAGCGCGATGACGATCGAGGCGACGATGTTCTGCACGATCACGCCGCGGGTCTTGCGGGCGAGGTCGATCAGGAACGGCACGCGGCTGAGGTCGTCGCGCATCAGGGCCACGCCGGCGCTGTTGGTGGCGATGTCCGACCCGCCGAGGCCCATCGCGACGCCCACGTCGGCCGTGGCGAGAGAGGGGCCGTCGTTGATGCCGTCGCCGACCATCATGACGCGCCGGCCCGACTCCACGAGCTGCACGATGAGGTCGTGCTTCTCTTCGGGGAGGCACTCGGCCTCCACGCGGTCGACGCCCACGACGCCGCCGACGCGCTTGGCGACCTCGAAGCGGTCGCCGGTGAACATGAGCACCTGCCGCACGCCCAGCTCGCGCAGCCGCTCCACAGAGACCTGGGCGTTGCTGCGCACGCGGTCTTCGAGGCCCACCGCGCCGAGGTAGCGCCCGTCGCGCATCACGTGCACGCCGGTCATGCCTTCGATCTTCTTCTCGACCCGCTCCACCTGCTCGCGGATCTCGGGCTTGAGCTCCGTGAGCCAGCCGGCGCGCCCCGCGAGCACTTCCGAGCCGCCCTCGGCGCGGGCCTTGACGCCGCGCCCGTGCACTTCTTCGTACGCCTCGACGTTCGCGGGCGTGACGCGGGCCTGCCGCGCGGTGGCGATGATCGATTTGGCCAGCGGGTGGTTGGACTGCTGCTCGGCGTCGGCGGCGCTCTGGAGCAGGTCGACGCCGTCCACGCCGTCGGCCGGGGCGAGCCTGCCCACCGCGAAGACGCCGGTGGTGATGGTGCCCGTCTTGTCGAGCACGACGGTGTCGATGTTGGCCGAGCTCTCGAGGTAGTTCGTCTGCTTGATCATGATGCCCAGGCGGGCCGCGGCGGCGAACGCGGCGACCATGGCCGTGGGGCTCGAGAGCAGCAGCGCCGAGGGGCACACCACGATGAGCACGGTGATCGCCGTCTCGGTGGCCCGCGCCGCCGTCGCCGGGTCGCTTGACTGGCTCATCAGGTACCACACGAGGCCCGCGGTGCTGATGGCCACGGGGACGAAGTACGCCGCGACCTGCTCGATGAGCAACTGGCGCGGCGTGCGGGAGGACTCCGCCTCGCGGATGAGCTGCGTGACCTTGCCGATCGTGGTGTCGCCGCCGACGCCGGTCACGCGCACGTCGAGCGAGCCGGTGAGGTTGGTCGTGCCGGCGTACACCAGCGCCCCGGGCTGCACCTCGGCGGGCACGGCCTCGCCGGTGAGGCTGGCCTGATTGATGCTCGACGAGCCCGTGACGACCTCGCCGTCCACCGGCAGGTTCTCGCCGGGACGCACACGGACCACGGCGCCCACGCGCACCTCGCCCAGCGAGACCTCGCGCTCGGCGCCCGCCTCCACGATGCGGGCCGTGTCAGGCGTCAGCTTCACCAGTTGCTCGATGGCGCGCTGCGCCCCCGACGCCGTGCGCCGGACGACCTGATCGGCGATGAGCAGGATGAAGGCGAGGAAGCCGCCCGTGACGTACTCACCCGTAGCCACCGCCGCGATGATCGCCACCGAGGCCAGCGTGGAGCTGGTGGCGCGGCCGCGCATGATCTCGCGCACGCTGGCCTTGAAGAGCGGAAAGCCCAGCAGCAGGGCGCCGACGAGCGCGGGGATGCTGGCGACCTCGGTGGCGGCGCCGGACCACTCCGCGATCTTGGTCGTCAGAACCAGCACGCCGCCCACGAGGTAGACGACGATCCAGCGTTCGAGATCGATCTCGTGGTGCGAGCAGCAGTGCTCGCCGCCGGGGTGGAGGTGCGCCTCGTCGGTGAGGTCGTGGTCGTGCTGGTGGCTGTGCGTCGAGGCCTTGGACATGCGCTGACTCCGGGCGATGTCGGGAAGAAACGGCCCGGCGACGCGGCGGCGCCGGGCTGGAGAGCGTGCGTCGGCACGGGGAGGGTGTGGGAGCGAATATAGTACGCTCACCGCTCGTGGTTCTTCGTGCGTGGGGTGCGAGGGGTTCGCCCACCCTCCGGAACAACCCCGAACATCGCCCCTCACGCCCACGCAACGGGAGACGCGCATGACGACGATCCGACGCATCACGGTCCTTGGCGACGGCCAGATGGGCCTCGTCTGCGCCGCCATTCTCGCGCAGCAGGAGCAGATCGGGGCGCCCAAGCCCGTCGTCACCCTCTGGGGCCATCAGGCGCCCGAGGTCGGCTCGCTGGCGACGCGGCGAACCTCCACGCGGCTCGCGGCCTTCACCCTGCCCGAAGACGTGCGCGTCGTGCCCGACGACAAACTGGCGCTGGAAAAGGCCGACCTCATCGTCTCCGCCGCACCGACGCAGCACATCCGCTCGGTGTGGGACCGCCTGCGCCCCCACGTGCCGCACGGCGCCGGGGTGGTGAGCGTGGCCAAGGGCGTCGAGAACGAGACGTTGCTCCGCCCCACCCAGATCATCGCCGACGCCCTGCAGGACGACCCCGACGCCAAGCCCCGCCCCTACGCCTCGCTCTCCGGCCCCACCATCGCGGCGGAGCTCGCCCGCTGCCTGCCCGCGACGATGGTCGCCGCCAGCGACGACCAAGGCTTCGGCGCGACGGTGCAGTCGCTCTTCACCACGAGCTGGCTGCGCGTCTACACCAACCCCGACCTGCTGGGCGTGGAACTGGCGGGGGCGATGAAGAACGTGATCGCCATCGCCGCGGGCGTGCTCGACGGGCTGCAGGCGGGGTTCAACGCCAAGTCCGCCCTGCTGGCGCGTGGGCTCGCGGAGATCACGAGGCTGGGCGTCGCCATGGGAGCCCGCAACGACACCTTCTTCGGCGTCGCCGGCGTGGGCGACCTCACCACCACGTGCTTCAGCCCCGAGGGACGCAACCGCTCCTGCGGCGAGGCGCTGGGGCGCGGCGAGTCGCTCGACGCGTACCTCAAGAAGAACAATCACGTCGTCGAGGGCGTGGCGACGACGAAGTCCGTCATCGACCTGGCCCGCAAGCACCGCGTCGAGATGCCCATCACCGAGGCCGTCCACGCGGTCCTCTTCGACGGCGTGGACCCCATCGACGCCATCGCAATGCTGATGACGCGCGAACCGAAGGCGGAGCGGGTGGGCTGACCAACGCCACCCGCCACCACGCCCCTTACGCGCCTCCGCGCACGTAACGAAACGCGACTGTAAAGGAGCGTGCTGGTCTCCCGCGCGGATAGACGTTGAACACGCTCCATGACTGTCGCGTTTCGTTTGTTGGGCTTGGGGAAGCCGGGCGGGAGCCCTATCCTCTGTCCGCCATGCGCTTCCTCTTCCTCGGCACCGGCACATCCGCCGGCGTGCCGATCATCGCGTGCGATTGCGAGACGTGCGTCAGCGACGACCCGCGCGACGTGCGCACGCGCACCGGCGCCGCGGTCGCGTGGACGGACGACGCCGGGCAGGAGCGCCTCGTGCTGCTCGACACCACGCCCGACCTCCGCCAGCAGGCGCTGCGGCACGACCTGCGCCGCTGCGACGCGATCCTCTACACGCACAACCACGCCGACCACGTCTTCGGGCTCGACGAGGTGAGACGCTTCAACGCCGCGATGGGCGGGCCCATCGACGTCTACGCCGAAGAGCGCACGATGCAGGACCTGCGGCGGATCTACCGCTACATCTTCGAGAAAGAGAAGAACATCAACACGTCGTTCATCGCGTGGCTCACGCCGCACGTGCTCGACCCCGACCGCCCGCTCGACCTCTGGGGCATGCGGTTCACGCCCGTCCGCCTGCTGCACGGCCGGCTGCCCGTCCTCGGCTTCCGGATCGAGCCCATGCCGGGCTCGGCCCTCGCCAAGCGCGAGGGGCTGCGGGCGGACTCGCCCTTCCCGCTGGCCTACTGCACCGACGTCTCGGGCGTGCCCCCGGAGTCCTGGCCCCCGCTGCGCGGCCTGCGGACGCTGGTGCTCGACGCCCTGCGGTTCCGCAAGCACCCCACGCACTTCACGATCGATCAGGCCTGCCGCGTGGCCGAGCAGGCCGGGGCGGACGCGACGTGGTTCGTCCACATGAGCCACGACGTGCTGCACGCTCGCGACGACGCGGCCCTGCCCGAAGGGGTGCGGTTCGCGTGGGACGGGCTGTGCCTGTCTTCGCGGCCAACCGATACGCCCGTGGGTCCGGGGCGATCCATCGGGCGGCATGGGGCCGGCCCGGAACCCCCGCCCGGGGCGGCGTCCGAGGCCTGATTCGGGGCCGTCGCGACTGACCGGGGCCCCGCAGCCGGCCCCCCGGCGGCGCACGGGTCCTGCGGCTATACTCTCCGCCCCTATGGGTAAGACTCGCGAAATCCGGATCCGCATGAAGGCCGTGGCCAACATCCGGCGCATCACGCGCACGATGCAGATGATCGCCACGAGCAAGTTCTCCAAGGCCCAGCACCGCGCCACCGCGACCAAGCCCTACACCGAGGGCGTGTTCGACCTCGTGACGCAACTCGGCGCCACCGCCGGCAACGTCGCCCACCCGCTCATCACCGGGGTCGCGGGCGCCGAGAAGAAGCCCGAGCTCATCCTCGTCATGACCTCCGACCGCGGCCTGTGCGGCGCCTACAACGGCTCCGTGCTGCGCACCGCGATGCGGCACATCCGCGCTCTCCGCGAGCAGGGGCTTGAGATCGAGACCGACCTCATCGGCAAGAAGGGCGTCGCGTTCTTCCGCTACAACGACGTGCCCGTCTCGCGCCGCCTCACCGAGTTCGGCGATGAGCCCCG
This sequence comes from Phycisphaerales bacterium, assembly GCA_007693765.1. GTDB lineage: Bacteria > Planctomycetota > Phycisphaerae > Phycisphaerales > UBA1924 > RECZ01. Next base: position 21,553 of record RECZ01000090.1, read on the forward strand.
CTACGACGACGTCGTGCGCCTCGCCGAGGGGTACATGGAGCGCTTCACGAAGGGCGAGATCTCGCGCGTGAGCCTGATCTACATGCGGTTCATCAGCGCCGGGCGCCAGCGCCCCGAGGCGCTGCAACTGCTGCCCCTCAAGGCCCCGGAGAAGCCCGCCGCCGCCGATGAAGAGACGAGCGCCGAGGGCGGGTACAACGTGATTTACGAGTTCTCGCCCGACCCCGAGGAGCTGCTCAACCAGTTGCTGCCCGAGGCGGTGAAGTCGACGCTGTTCCAGGCGATGAACGACTCGATCGTGAGCGAGCACATCGCCCGCATGGTGGCCATGAAGAGCGCCACGGACAACGCCGCGAAGATGGGCAAGCTGCTCACGCGTCAGTACAACCGCGCCCGTCAGGCCCAGATCACGACGGAGCTGACCGAGATCGTCACCGGCGCCGCGGCGCTGGAATGATCAGTCGCAGGTCGTTCCGAAGGCGCCGAGCACGATGCTCAGGTCTTGGAAGTCCACGACGCCGTCGGCGTTGAGGTCGCCCGTGAGCGCGCCCTGCTGACCCATCTGCGAGAGCACCAGCGCGATGTCCGCGAAGCCGACCGCGCCGTCGAAGGTCGCATCGCCGGGGCAGGGCGTTGGCAGCCGGAAGACGAACGCGTACGCGCCGTTGCCCTCCACCCCGCCGGTGCTGCGGAAGGCCCGCACCAGCAGGGCCGTGGGCGCCTCGGGCGAAGCGCCCATCACATCCATCGACGCGCCAAACGCATCGAACGCGGACCCGCCGACGTACGCCACGATCGGCGTGCGCGTGCGCCCGCAGTACAGGGTGACACGCCCGACGTTCAGCGCCCCGTCGGGCCCGGGGGCGCCGGCGGTTCCGGGGGCGCCGGGGGCGCCGGGGGCCAGCGGCTCGGCCATCACGAAGTCGGGCACGCCGTCGCCCGTGACGTCGCCCACGCTCAGCGCAGAGCGCAGGGCGTCTGTGTCGTCGAATCGCAGGTTGAAGATCGCCTCGCCGGTGGCGCCGCTGTAGGCGCGCAGCCGGTTCGCCCCCGCGACGAGCACGTCGCCCACGCCGTCGCCGTCGAGATCGCCCGCGGCCGCGGCGCTCCGGTTGACGCTCAGGTTGCGCACGAGGTGGGTGCGGATGATCTCCCCGGTCTGCCCGCTGAAGACGTAGGCGCCGAAGGTGAAGTCCGGTTCGGTGGCGACGAAATCGTCGTAGCCGTCGCCGTTGATGTCGCCGAGGTTCGCGAGCCACTGCGCGAACGAGGGTGTGGGGCCGTCGCCGAGGGTGAAGAGCGTCGGCGGGGCGCCGAGGTCATCCGTCGCGTACCCGCGCGCCACGCCCGGCCCCGGCGAGGAGACCAGTAGCCGCTGATCGCCATCGGGCCCGCGCACCGTCGCCAACGAGAAACCGAAACTGGCGAACTCGGTCGGCGTCGTCGTGAGATCGCCCAGCGGCGCGCCGCTGGCGCCGGACACCAGCGACACGATCCCCAGCCCGAACACGCCCACCGCAACGTCCGGCGCGCCGTCGCCATCGATGTCGTCGATGAACGCGGCGCTGACGCCGTAACGCCCCGTGTTGGTGTCGCCCGCCGCCGTCCAGACCGCTTGCGGCGGCGAGCCGGTGAACCGCACCGCCAACCCGGGCAGGATCGGGCCCGTCGCCAGCACGTTGCGGTCGGTGGTGAGCAGGAAGTCGGGCGCATATGCGCTCGAGCCCGGGGCGGCGATCACGACGCCGCGAAACGTTGTGCCCTCGGGCATCTCACGCGGCATGGCGATGCGGACAACAGCGTCTGCCTCCGCTGCGCTCCGCACGACGGAGGCGCCCGCCAGCGCCGGCCCCGCCGCCAGCGCGAGCAACGCCCCCACCGTCGCGACGGGTTGTCGCCGGACTCGGGGGGTGGCTGATGGTGACGCGGGCAATGCACGCTCCTTGCGGGTGCGGGGCGCATCGCGGCGGATCGTCGCGTCGGCGCCCCCCGGGATGACGGTAGGTCGCCGGACGCGCACGGAAGCGTCGAAGAGGGGGGATCGCCGAACCTCGCCCCATCACGCCGCGGCGTCGTCGCGGGCTTCTCGGGGGCACGACGCGGCGGGGAACACGCCCGCGAGCGATCTATCGGGCGTTCTCGCGTCGGGAAGACCCTACGGTGCAGCCGCGGCCGCCTGCTAGACTGGCCCGCATGACCGCACGATCGGAGAACGCAACCATCGCCGGACGCCCGCGCGCCGGCGTCTACGCCAACATCCTCGAGATGGTGGGCAACACGCCCCTGCTCGAACTCAGGAAGCTCGACACCGGCCCCTGCGCGCTCTTCGCCAAGATGGAGTCGCTCAACCCGGCCAACTCGATCAAGGACCGCATCGGCGTCTCCATGATCGAGTCGGCGGAGCGCGAGGGGAAGATCGACCCGAACGCCGACCCCAAGCCGACGATCATCGAGGCCACCGCCGGCAACACGGGCCTCGCGCTGGCGCTGGTCGCCGGGCAGCGCGGCTACAAGCTGCTCGTCGTGGTGCCCGACAAGATGAGCCAGGAGAAGATCCAGCACCTGCGCGCCATGGGCGCACAGGTGGTGATGGCGCGCTCGGACGTCACCAAGGGCCACCCGGAGTACTACCAGGAGGTCGCGGCCCGCATCGCCAAGGAGACGCCCAACTCCTACTACATCAACCAGTTCTGCAACGAGGACAACATCCGCGCCCACTACGAGACCACCGCCCCGGAGATCTGGGAGCAGATGGAGGGCAAGGTGGACGCGGTCGTGGTGGGCGTCGGCTCCGGCGGCACGCTCACGGGCATCGGGCGCTTCATGAAGGAGCACAACCCCGAGTGCAAGATGATCCTCGCCGACCCCAGCGGGTCGATCCTCTGGCCGCTGGTCAACGAGGGCAAGACGGTCGAGCCGGGCTCGTGGCTGATCGAAGGCATGGGCGAGGACTTCGTGCCCGACATCTGCGACATCGAGATGGCGGACGAGGCCGTGCCGGTGACGGACGCGGAGGCGTTCCTCGCGGCGCGCGAGCTGCTCGCCAAGGAGGGCGTGCTGGGCGGGTCGAGCACGGGCTGCCTGATCCACGCGGCGATGGTGTGGTGCCGCAAGCAGACCAAGCCGCTGCGCGTCGCCACGTTCGTGTGCGACTCGGGCGCCAAGTACCTGTCGAAGATGTTCAACGACTACTGGATGATCGACAACGGCTTCATCCAGCGCGAAACGACGGGCGACCTGCGCGACCTGATCGCGCGCCGCCACGAACTGCGTGAGGACCACACGGTCGAGCCGGACATGCCGCTCAAGCAGGCCTTCAAGATGATGCGCCTCTACGACGTCTCGCAGATCGCGGTGCTGGCGCCGCCCGCGCGGGGGCAGAAGCACGAGCGCGTGGTGGGCATCATCGATGAGAGCGACGTGCTGCTGGCGATGCATCACGAATCCGGCGCCTTCGACCGGCCCGTCTCGGACTTCATGACCAGCCGCCTCGAGACGATCCCCCCCACCGCCAGCGTCAACGACCTCATGCCCATCTTCCGCGCCGACCGCGTCGCCATCGTCAGCGACAAGGACGGCGCGTACCACGGCCTGATCACGCGCATCGACCTCATCAACTACCTGCGCAATCAGATGCCGCAGTGAGCCCCGCGGCCCACGCCCGCACCCCCAAAGAGCACACCACCAGATGTCCCACGACAGCAGCCGTATCGGCACGATGTGCATCCACGCCGGCCAGCGCCCCGACCCGACCACGGGCGCGGTGATGCCGCCGATCTACACCTCCTCGACGTACGCCCAGGAATCGCCGGGCGTGCACAAGGGATTCGAGTACTCGCGCTCGCACAACCCCACGCGCTATGCGCTGGAGCGCATGGTCGCGCGCCTGGAAGGCTCCGCCATCACCGAGGAACAGGACGCCTCCTTCGGCGGCTTCGCCTTCGCCTCGGGCCTCGCCTCCATCGGCACAGCGCTCGAACTGCTCAACGCCGGCGACCACCTCGTGGCCATGGACGACCTCTACGGCGGCACCAACCGCCTCTTCTCGAAGGTGCGCGAGCGCTCGCAGGGGCTGAAGGTCTCGTACGTCGACCTCAGCGACGCCTCGCGCCTCGAGCACGCCGTCACCGACAAGACGCGCATGGTCTGGGTCGAGACGCCCAGCAACCCCACGCTCAAGATCGCCGACCTGCGCGCGATCGCGAAGATCGCCCGGGCGAAGAACCCAAAGATCATCCTCGCCTGCGACAACACCTTCGCCTCGCCCGTGAACCAGCGCCCGCTCGAGCACGGGTTCGACCTCGTGATGCACTCCTCGACGAAGTACCTCGGGGGCCACTCCGACGTCGTTGGCGGGCTGCTCGCGACGAACAACGCCGAGCTCGCGGCCCGCCTGCGCTTCCTGCAGAACGCCATCGGCTCCGTCATGGGGCCCTTCGACGCGTACCTCACCCTCCGCGGGATCAAGACGCTGGCGCTGCGCATGGAGCGCCACAACGAATCGTCGCTGCGCATCGCGCAGTGGCTCGAATCGCACAAGGCGGTCGAGCGCGTCGTCCACCCCTTCCTGCCCAGCCACCCCCACCACGAGGTCGCCAAGCGCCAGATGTCCGGCGGGGGCGGCATGATCACCATCTACCTCAAGGACGGCCTGAAGTCCGCGCGACCCATGCTCGAGCGCGTGCGTATCTTCGCGCTGGCCGAGTCGCTGGGCGGCGTCGAGTCACTCATCGAGCACCCCGCGATCATGACGCACGCCTCCGTGCCCCCCGACCAGCGCAAGACGCTGGGCATCTCCGACGGCATGGTCCGCCTGAGCGTGGGCGTGGAGGACTGCGACGACCTGCTCGAAGACCTCGAACAGGCCCTGCGCTGAATCGGCGCGGCGTACGATCCTGCGCCATGCGCGACGCCCGACGCATCATCGACGCCAACGCCAACCGCGCCCGCGAGGCGCTGCGCGTCATGGAGGACGTCGCCCGCTTCGCGCTCGATCACCAGCCCCTGTGCGCCGAACTCAAGTCGATCCGCCACGCCCTGCGCGACGCGCTCGGTGCGGCCGGGCTCGACGCACTCGAGCTCGCGTCGTCGCGCGACACGCCTGGCGATGTGGGGACGGTCGTCGCCACGCCGAGCGAGGGCGACCGCGACGGGCTGCGCGGCGTCGCCCTCGCCGCGGGAAAGCGCCTGAGCGAGGCGCTGCGCTGCGTCGAAGAGACCGCCAAGACGCTGCCCGATGGCGGGGCCCTCGCCCACGCGATCGAGCGCCTGCGCTACCGCGCGTACGACGCGGAGGGCGCCCTCGTGCGGGCGATGGGGACAGGGCGCGCGCGACAGTGGCGGGTGTGCGTGATCCTGACGTCCGCGCTCTGCCCCGGCGGGGACTGGGAGCGCGTGGTCCGCGCGGCGGTCGAGGGCGGGGCCGACTGCCTGCAACTGCGCGAGAAGGACCTGCCCGACCGCGAATTGCTGGAGCGGGCGCGACGGCTGGTCGGTCTCGCGCGCGAGCACGCGCCGACGCCCGATCAGCGCGCGAGCGTGATCGTCAACGACCGGCCCGACATCGCCCTGCTCGCGGGCGCCGACGGCGTGCATCTGGGCCAGTCCGACCTGACCGTGCGCGACGTGCGCGCCCTCGCGGGCTCGCGCCTGCTCGTGGGCGTGAGCGCGTCGAACATCGGCGAGGCGGAGCGGGCGCTGCGCGACGGGGCGGATTCCTGCGGCGTCGGCGCCATGTTCCCCACGAGCACGAAGCGCAAAGACGCGATCGTCGGGCCCGGCCTCCTGCGCGACTACCTCGCCCACGAGCCGGCGCTGCCCCCCCACCTCGCGATCGGCGGGGTCACGCCGGGGAACATCGGCGCCCTCGCGGCGCTGGGCGCGCGGGGCGTGGCGGTCTGCGGTTGCGTCTGCGCCTCCCCGGAACCGGCGCAGGTTGTGCGCGCGTTGCGCGACGCGCTGGAGCGCGCGCCCGCGAACGTGTGATCACGCCGCGAGGTCGCGCGGGCGCGGGTTGAAGACACGGACGCAGTTCCGCCCGGACCCCTTGGCCGCGTAGACGGCCTGGTCGGCGGCCCGGACGAGCTTGTCGACGGTGGAGAAAGCATGCGCTGTCTCCGGCTCGATCGCGGCGACGCCGACACTGGCCGTCACCGTCACGGCGCCGCCGGGCGAGCCGCGACGCCCGAGCATCAGCGGGTCGTTGGCCTGGCTTTCGCGGAAGCTCTCGGCGAGCAACGCGGCCTCGGCGCGACCGTGGCCCTCGAGCACCACCGCGAACTCTTCGCCGCCGTACCGGAACACCACACCCCCGGCGGGCTCGAACGCGCGCTTGAGGCGCGAGGCGATTTCGACGAGCGCTTCGTCGCCGGCCTGATGGCCCAGCGTGTCGTTGATGTTCTTGAAATGATCGGCGTCGATGAACACGACGCTGACCGAGGCGTGCTCGGCGATGGCGCGCCGGTGCGCCTCGCGCACGATCTCGTCGAAGTGGCCGCGGTTGGCGATGCCTGTGAGCGCATCCGTCACCGCGGCGTGCTGCAACTCGGCGTTGCGCTGGTTGAGCGTCTCCGTCTCCATCCGCTGCGCCATCGTGATCTCAACGATGCGCTCGCTGGCGATGTACAGCAGTTCCTCGACGTCCACGCCCTCGCCGATGTCGATGTTCAGCAGCGTGGCGACGCTCTGCGCCTCGTCCGCGACACGGCCCAACAACTCTCGCGCCTCTTCGGGGCTCACGCCGAGCCGCTCCTGCCCCTTGGCGACGAACTCCTCCGGCGGCGCCTTCGGGCCGCCCTCGGAGAGCGTGTCCGCCGCGAGCCCGCCGAGCGACAGGCATTGCAGCAATCGCTCCGTCTCCGCGGTCGCTTCGTCCGGGCGCTCGTGCAGGCGCACGCACTCGACGAGCCGATCGGCGAACTTCCACCGTTTGAGCATCTCAGCGCCCACGGTCGCGTGGTCAAACCCGAACGCTTCCATCTCGAGCTTGCACAAGGCGCGGTGGTCGCCCTCGCACGCCGCGACGACTCGGGCGTACTCGTCACCCAGAGCCTGCAGCATGGCGATCACGCCGACGTCCTGCAGCACACCCGCGAGGAAGACCTCCTCGGGGTCGACGCCCTCCACCGAGGCCGCCACCGCCCGAGCGCCGACGGCGCTGTGCACGCCCCGGCGCCAGTAGGAGGCGTAATCGAACGTGCCCTGCGGCTGCATCCGCACCGCGCTGACCAGACTGAAGCTCAGCGCCAGCGACTTCACGGCGTTCACGCCGAGCGCCACCATAGCCTGCTGCAGCGTCGTGCAGTTCTGTTTAAGGCCGAAGGCCGAGGAGTTGACCAACCGCAGGATTTTGGCGTTGAGGGCCTGATCGTGCTTGATCGTCTCTGCGAGATCATGCATCGAGACGTCCGGCCGTTCCGTCAACGAGACGACCTGCAGCGCAACCTTCGGGAGGGAAGGGATCCGCGGTGACGCAAGCACCTGCTCCAGCAACTCATGGTTCATAGACGCCCGCTCCGTCACTCTCTCCCCCGGAGCGCACATGTCACGCGGCGGGCGGCTCGTGCCACCCCATCCACGGGATCACCCGATTCATCGGCGGACACCCCACGCGTCTTCAGCCGCCTGAAACCGGCGATTCGATCTTCAGGCAATATTCGACGAACGGCGCGTACGACGGGGGGCGGCGGCCGAGAATCTCGCACAGGTACGCCCCGAGCAGGCGTGCGGCGCCCGTCCACGCCCGTGCAGACGTCGCACCCGGCGCGTCCCCTGTTGCCCCTCCGCCTGTGGGCCCCGGCGCCGTCGCGCCGTCGAGCGTGCGCAGCACGGCGATTGTTTCAGGACGCACCCGCCAAACCCCCGCGTCGCGCTGGCCGGGGTCGCTCGTCACACCCCCCGCGACCGGGCTGAACCCAAGAACCGGCGCCCCCGGCAGAGCCGCACCCGTGCGGGCGTCGCGGTCCAGAACGGGGCGGTACCCCGTCTCCACCAGCACCGCCCACTGCACCCGCACCGACGCCCGCACAGCGTTGAGCGATACCCCCTCGCCCGCCGCCGAAGCGCCTTCTGGTGTGTCATCCCCACGGTTCGCCGGGAGGGCGTCCGAGTCGCTCTGGGGCTTGCCCAGGGCGCGCAGGCCATCGACAAGGGCCTCGTATAGCTCCCGGTGCGGGTCGTGATCGGTGATGGCGTGGGCGATCAGGTCCACGAAATACAGCGAGGCGTAGTGGGAGCCGAGGTCGCGACGGGCCGCCCAGAAGACCTCCTGCAGGTCCCATTCGGTGAGCGTGGCCAGTTCGGCGCTGGGCTTGACGATCGCCACCACCTGCCCGCGCGTGAGCAGGTCCATCCCGCCCGAGAACCGCGCGTGCGGCCGGCGGGCGCCCTTGGCGAGGCCCCGCAGCACGCCGTGCTCGCGCGTGAACAGCGACGCCGTCTGCGACGTTTCGGAGAAGTCCCAGAGCCGCACAACGACGGCCTCGTCCACGATCGTGGGCACGGGGCCATCCTACGTCCCCGGGGCGGGCCGTCCGGGATGGTCGCGCGATTCCAACGCCACCGCGAAGCTGTAGACTGGGGCCATGCCGCAGGAGCCCACGCCGCGCCAGCACACGCTCACCCGATCCGTCGCGGTCATGAACCAGAAGGGCGGCGTGGGCAAGACCACCACCACGGTGAACCTCGCCGCGGGCGTCGCCCGGCTGGGACGGTCGACGCTGATCGTCGATCTCGACCCGCAGGCCCATGCCTCGCTGCACCTCGGCGTGGACGCCGAAGCCGACGGCGCGCCCACGATCTACGACCTGCTGCTCGACCCCGAGGGCCCCATCGACGGCGCCGTTCGGGACGCCCGCCCCAACCTCTCCATCATCCCCGCCGTGGTCGACCTCGCCGCGGCGGAGACGGAGCTCGCCGACGCCCCCAACCGGCACGGGCGCCTCACGCGGGTGCTGGAGCGGCTCGCGGGGCGGTTCGAGTTCGTCTTCATCGATTGCCCGCCCTCGCTCGGACTGCTGACGCTCAACGCCCTCGGCGCCTCGCGCGAGGCGCTGGCCCCGATGCAGGCGCACTTCCTCGCGTTGCAGGGGCTGGGCAAGCTCTTTGAGACGGTTCGCCTCGTCGGGCGCGGCGTGAACCCGCGCCTGCGCATCTCGGGCGTCGTGCTGTGCATGCACGAGGAGACGACCAATCTCGCACGCGAGGTCGTCGCCGACCTGCACGCCTTCTTCGAGGGCGCCCGCGCCGAGGACGTGCCCTGGAAGTCGGCGCGTGTCTACACGCCGCCGATCCGGCGCAACATCAAGCTCGCCGAGTCCCCCAGTTTCGGCAAGACCATCTTCGAGTACGCCCCCGGCGCCCCCGGCGCGCAGGACTACGCGGCCCTCGCCGAGACGTTCGTGCGCGAGTGGGACGCGATGCTCGCCCGCCGGGCGGGCGGCGCCGGCGGGAGCGCCGCGCCGGAGATCGTCGTGCCGGAACGCGCCGACGCCGCCCGCGCCGAGGCATGAACATCGAGCGTGTGATCCCGCCGCGACGGCACCGTCGCGCCCTCTTCGCGCTCTACGCCCTGGCGCTCTTCGCCGGCACGCACTGGCCGAGCCTCGAGCTCGCGCCCGTGGGCGGCATCAACCGTTTCGATCTTGTGCTGCACTTCACGGCCTTCTTCGGTTGGACGGTGCTTTGCATCGGCTGCGCATGGTTCGGACCGATGCTCAGCGCCCGAAACGTGCTGCGGTGCGCCCTCATCTCGATCGTCTACGCCGCGTTCGACGAGCTCACACAGGGCCTGCCAGGCATCAACCGGCATGTGGCGCTCGACGATTTCCTCATGAACGGCGCCGGCGTGGCGTGCGCCACCGGCTGCGCGCTGCTTGCCGGGCGCCTCGCGCCGCTGCGCCCGCTTGTGCGTCCGGATGACGGTTCCGGCCGATCCTAGTGTCGCCACAGCCGCCGAGCCGCACCCCATGACGCCACCGCCCCCGCCACCGCCACACCGCGACGACGATCACGCCGCCGACGAGCGCGCGCACCGGGGCGTCTTCTCCGCGATCCGCACGGTCGCCGGCTTCACGCTCTTGAGTCGATTCGGCGGCCTGCTGCGCGACGTCACCACCGCCCGTGTCTTCGGCGACACGGCGATCGCCAGCGCGTTCGCCTTCGCGTTCCTCATCCCCAACGTCTTCCGGCGGCTCTTCGGCGAGGGCGCTCTGGCCGCGGCCTTCATCCCCGAGTACGCCCGCCTCGACGCCCAAGACCCGGCCCTCGCCGCCCGCTTCGCGTCGTTCACCATGGGCATGCTCGTGGTCGTCACCAGCGCTATCGCCATCCTCGCCGACGCGGCCATCTTCCTCGCCATCGCCCTCACCGACCCCGGCGAGAACACCCGCCTCGTGCTCGAGCTCACGGCGATCATGCTGCTGTACATGCCCATGATCTGCGCCGTCGCCGTGCTCGGCGGCATCCTGCAGGTGCACGGGCGCTTCGCGATCGTCGCGTTCTCGCCGGTGCTGCTCAACGCCTGCATCATCGCCGGGGCGTTGTTGGCGATCGGGCCGATGGGGCTCGACCCGCGCGGCGCGACGTACGTGGTGTCGGGCGGCGTGCTGCTCTCGGGCGTCGTGCAACTGCTCTGGTCGCTCGCCGCCATCCGCAGGCACGTGCGGTGGACGCTCGCCTTCGCGGGCTCACGCGACTCGGTGCGCACCATGCTCCGCCGCTTCGTCCCCGCCGCCATCGGGCTGGGCACGCTGCAGCTCAACACCCTGTTCGACGGGTTCATCGCCTCTTGGCCGATCCTCGTCGGGCCGACGATCCTCGGCGTGGCGTACCCGCTCGACGAGGCCAGCGCGGGCATCATCTCCTACTCGCAGCGGCTCTACCAGTTCCCGCTGGGCGTCTTCGGCATCGCGGTGGCGACGGCCGTCTTCCCGGCGCTCTCCCGCGCCGCCGATCAGCCCCGCCTCTTCACCGAGATGCTGCGCCGCGGCGTGCGCCTCAGCCTATTCATCGCGCTGCCCGCGACGCTGGGCCTCCTGCTCGTCCGGCACGACCTCGCCTACGTGCTCTTCCGCGGCGGCAACTTCTCCGAGGCGGGCGTGGACCGCGCCGCGTTCATCCTGCTCGGCTACGCGCCCGCGGTGTGGGCGTACTCCCTCTCGCACGTCTTCATCCGCGCCTTCTACGCCCGCGGCGACACCGTCACGCCGCTGCGCATCGCGGTGTCCATGGTCGCGCTCAATCTCCTCGGCAACGTCACCCTCATCTGGATCCCCGGGCTGGGCGAGGCGGGGCTGGCGTGGTCCACGGCGATCTCCTCGACGGTCCACGCCCTGCTGCTGATGCGCAGCGCCCGCCGGCTCACCGACGGAGCGCCCGCAGTCGACCGCACCACGATGCAAGCGCTCGGCGTCAGCCTCGCGCTCGCCGTGGGCATGGCGTTTATCGTCGGCCTGTTCATGCTCGCCGTGCCGCGTCTCGACGGCTGGACGCACGCGCTGCTCCGCCTGCTCGGCGCCTGCGCCCTCGGGTCCGCGGCCTACATCGCCGGGGCGGTCGCACTGCAACGCACCGAGCTGCGCTGGCTGCTCTCGCGCCGGAGCGACCCCGACGCCTGACCCGCAGGCCGCACCGGACTCAACAGGGGGCCGGTTCGATCTCTTCGCCGTGCGCGATCATCACCCGATCGCGCCCGGCGTTCTTCGCCGCGTAGAGCGCCTTATCGGCGGCCTCCATCCACGCGCTCGGCTCCCACGACCCGCCCACGCCGCGATCGGCCACGCCGAACGAGCAGGTGATGGCGCGATCGGGGTGCCGGGGCCAACACACGCCCGCGAGGCTCGCGCGGATCCGCTCCAGCACCGCGATGCTCTCCTCGACGGTCGTGTCGGGCAGGAGCAGCGCGAACTCCTCGCCGCCGAGCCGGAAGGCCACATCCGCCTCACGCAGCTCGCCCAAGAGGATGTCCGCAAAGCCCTCGAGCACGGCGTCGCCGGCAGAGTGGCCGTAGGTGTCGTTGACGCTTTTGAAGTGATCGAGATCGCCGTAGGCCAGTGCGAGCGGGGCGCCGTGGCGCGCTGAAGTGGCGAGCGCATCGGCGAGGCGGGCGTCGAAGTGCTCCCGGTTCCACAGGCCCGTGAGGCCGTCGATTTGCGCCCGCCGCGCGAGCATTTCCAGCAGCCGCTGCGTGCGGAGCGCCACGCGGAGACGCGCGCTCAGCTCGTAGTGATCGAACGGCTTGCAGACGTAATCCACCGCGCCCATGTCGAGGCCGCGGACCTTATCTTTCGCGTCGTCGCTGCCAGAGAGCACGATCACGGGGATGCTGTGCGTGCGGTCGTTGTCCTTGAGGTGGCGGAGCACCTCGAAGCCGTCCATGCCGGGCAAGCCGAGGTCAAGGAGGATCAGCGCCGGCGGATCGGCGAGGACCGCGGCGAGGCCCTCGGCGCCGCTCGCCGCGGACTCCAGCACGAGCCCCTCACGCTCCAGACGCGCACGCAGAATCGCGTGAATGTCCTCCGAGTCGTCGATCGCCAGCACGCGAGTTACGGGGGCACTACCGGACATGGCGGACATCCTGGGTGGGAGAGAAACGGAACGCTTACCTGCTCGACCGATATCCCCGGATGATTCAGACACTGGCCCTGCGGCACAGCGAGGCGAGCTCGTCCATGCTCGCGCGCAACTCTTCGTGCGAAGCGCCCGCGTCCACCGATCGCTCCAGCGCGCCCGCGGCGGCGCTGATCGGATCGAACCCGTAGCCGCCGCCGGCGCCCTTGAGCTGATGCGCCGCCCGGCGGAGCTCCGCCGTCTCGCCCCCGAGCAACAACGACTCGAGAAGCGTCACCCGCTTGCCCAGCGACTCGACGAACTGGCCCACCAGCTCGCGCATGTCGGGATCATCCGCCAGTGTGCTACGGAGCTCGCCGCCATTGCGGAGCGCGTGCGGCCGGGTGTCGGGCTGGTGCATGGTCGTCGCTCCGGGCGGGTACATCCCTGATCCCGCCGAGGTTCCTCCGGTCATCGACCACAACGCCCCCCGGGTTCACCCTTGTCTCTTGTTCACAACCGCCCCATGCCGGTGCGAGGATCGCCCCCCCCGGTTTGCAGGTCGCCGATTCGGCAAGGGCGGCGGCGGGAAGCGCACGGCTTCGCACATACCCAGAGCACTCGATCGCAAGAGGGCGAGCGACCCTGCAAGACGTTCCCGCGTGCACATCCGCTGCGCGAGGCCACTGCCTTCGCAGAGGCGTAGACGTGCAGAAGTTGACGGCCGTTCCGACGCCCTCCACACGACACAGCGGCCGGCCGGGGAGCAGCGCAGGGTCAACCGGAGAGGAGCGACGGCACAGGCGCGAGGCCCGATGCTTGCGATCAGGCCTCGGCCAAACCCTCGCGTATCGCGTAACGGAGGAGGTCTGTCCGGGTGGAGACGCCCAGCTTCCTCATCATGCGTTCCTGATGCCCGTCGATGGTCTTGGCGCTGCGGAAGAGAGTCGCCGCGATCTCGCTCCGAGACAACCCCTTGCCGATCAAGCGCAACACCTCGATCTCTCGCGCGGTGAGCGATTCGAGCGCAGACCTTGGCGCACTGGCGTCCGCAGCGCGAGGCCGCGCCGCGCCGAGTTTCGTCGAGGCGAGACGCTGCCGCACCTTGGGCCCCATGACGAAGGCGCCGCCCTCGCTCGCCGCAACTTCCTTCACGCCGTCGACGATCGCTTCGAGGTCGTCGGCTTTGGAGAAGTAGCCCCACGCCCCGCACTTGTACGCCGCGGCGAGATACCCGTCGCGGATGTGCGCGCTGAGAAAGACGCACTTCGCTTCCGGTCGGCTGGTCCTGAGGCGGTCGGCCGCCTCGAAAACATCGGGGCCCGGCATCTCGATGTCGAGCAGGACGACATCGGGGCGCAATCGGTCGGCCTCTTGAAGCAGGTGCGCCGCGGATGAAAGACTCCCGACGACGCACACGCCGCCATCGACGCCGAAATGCGTCTTCAGCCCCTCGATGAGCACGGCGTGGTCATCAACGCACAGCACGCGGACGCCGACCGTGGGATCAGGTTCGGACGGCGTGGCGCGCTTCGCGGCACGGGCGACGTCGGGTTGCGTGCGCGAATCGGCGCCGCCCATGCTCATCGACGCAGCGGATCGTTGCGTGCGTTTCATCTTGCTGTCGCCTCCGGGAAGTCCGCACGGAGCGCTTCGGCTACGAGCGCACGCACCGCATCAACCTCACCATTATTGATGATCACGTGCGCATCGAGCGAATTCCATACGTCCATGTGCTCTTGACCTGGCCGGACGAAGACGATGAGCCGCCCGCCGGGCGATCGCACGCGCCAACTCTGCGCCGTCCGGGCGTCCACCGCGTTGGGATCGACGATCCATACCCTCGCGTCGCCCGGCCCATTCCCGACGTCCACGACCGCACGCCCCGCGGATTCGCACAGATCGCGAACGAGCATTGCAGCGCGACCGTCCCGCATGGTGAGCGCGATCTTCGATTCGCCGTCGCACACGGACGCGGGCCCGTCGGGCTCGACAGCGGGAAATGTCATGGTGAACGTGGAGCCGACTCCCGGCTCGGACTCGACCCGGATGGAGCCGCCCGCGCGGTCGACGACCTTGTGCACAAGCGGCAACCCGAGACCGGTGCCCATGCTGCGCGCCTTTGTCGTGTAAAACATCTCAAACACACACCGCTTGACGTCCTCGGTCATGCCGATTCCGTTGTCGGAGACGGCGATGCGCACGATCCCGCGTCCCGCGTCGTCGGTGGCTCTTTCAGCGACGATGCGGACCAGGCCCTGCTTCCGCTTCCGCGCCGGCGGGCCGGGGATCGCCTCACCCGCGTTCACGACAAGGTTCAGCACGGCCTGGGTGAGCCCGTGCGCGGGCACGCCGACCCTCGGCAGCGCAGGCTCGAACTTCCACACGACCCGCACGTGCTTCGGCACGGCCTTGGAGAGCAGCGAACCGACGCTGTCCCGCCACTCAACGAGATCGGTCGAGCCACGCTCGTCGGCGTCTTGGTCGGGGTTCATCGCGAGGTAGTGAAGCCCGTCGGCGAGTTGTTGCAGGTACGACACACTCTTGCGGACGGCCTCAATATGGGCGTGCGCCATCTCGGACAGCGCACCCCGATCGTGTTCCACACGCAGCGCATTCAGCCGCGCACGCACGGGCAACAGCACGTTGTTCAT
The DNA here is from genome assembly GCA_007693765.1 of Phycisphaerales bacterium. GTDB lineage: Bacteria > Planctomycetota > Phycisphaerae > Phycisphaerales > UBA1924 > RECZ01. Next base: position 36,753 of record RECZ01000090.1, read on the forward strand.
ATCGTGGCCAAGACCCGCCGCGAGCGTGCCGATCGACGCCATTCGGTCTACAAGACGCAATCGCTCCCGACTCTTCATCAGTTCGTGCGTGCGATGCTCGACCGTTTCCTCGAGCCGCAACCGGTGCTCCGCCAGGGCTTCCTCCACCTGCTTGCGCAGGATGAGCGGGCCGAGCGGCGCGATGGCCGACCGCACGAGATCGAGCATTCTCCGATCCTCGCGCCGCGCGCGGCGCACGAAGAACACGAGCACGCCGATCGTCTCGTTGTCGGCCCGGACCGGAACGGCCGCGGCGGCGTTCAGGCACGCCTCACGCGCCTCCTCCAGGCGACAGAACTCCGTATCGCTCAGACGCGATAGGTCGCCGAACCAGACCGCGCGTTGCTCCGCCCATGCGCGCCCGGGGAGCCCGACTCCACGCACGAACCGGCATCGTTGCCCGGCCTCGGAAAACTGTCGGTAATCGTGGCCGGGACGGCCCCAGCACGCGGCGAGCGCGAGCGAGTCATCCGCTTCGTTCGCCGTCCACAACTCGCCGTAATCCCACCCGGTGGCGTCGGCGATGATTTGGATCGTTTCGACGAAGGCGCCCGCAACGCTCGTCGCGGCGCCGATGGCCACCGCGAGGGTCTGGATGAGCCGCAGCTCGCCCTCGAGCCGCTTGCGCTCGGAGATGTCCTTGATGATGCCCACGAAGAACGGCGCGTCGGACCCGGGCACATCGACGCGCGACACGGAGAGCTCGATTGGGAACCGATCGCCGCATTTGCGCACGGCCTCAAACTCACGCGTGCGTCCGAGGATGTTCGTTTCACCCGTGCGCCGGTGCTTCACGAGGTACCCCTCGTGTGCGGAGCGGTGCGGCTCGGGCATCAGCATGTTCACGTCACGCCCCACGAGTTCATCGGGCGCCCAACCAAAGACACGATATACCGAATCGCTGGCAGATCGGATGACGCCGTATGCGTCGATCGTGATGATCGGGTCGAGCGCCGCGGCGAGCACGGCGTGATCGTGCGCCGCGATCAGCGCGGGGTCGTGTTCCGTGAATCGGTGCGCGCCGTCGTTGGCGGCGTCGAGATCGCCCGCGTGCGAAGGCGCGGAGCCATCATCGTCGAGCGACGATCGACGACCGTCGGCGCTGTTCGTATTCGCGGCCATGACAGGAATTCTAGCCGGCGACGCCCGGCGCATCCGCTGTCCCGATAGGGGAAATTTCCGGGTGGTCTCCGCGATCGTCGGGGGGCATGATCTGAGCAATGAAATAACGCATCAACCGCGACGAGCCGGAGACCGCCCATGACGCAATTTACAATCCGTCCAATGTCGAACCCCGCCCTCGAGATCGACGTGACCCACCGCTTGGTCGCGGCGATCGCCGAGGAGCTCTGGCGAGCATGCGGCGGAAACGACGAACTGAACTGGCTCGAAGCGGAGCAGCACCTGATGGCGATCGCGCAACGAATGGACGCCGCAGATGCGCCCACCGCACGCGGCGCATCATCCGATTGGCCGGTGGCCGACCGGCCGCGCATACCGTCGAAGCGCCTCGACCGCTTGGAGGCGTCTCCCGCGCGGCGACGTTCGGAGCACGTCGGAGCGCAGATGAAGCATCAACTGCCCCGCGCGTCGGCGGTGGCCTGAGCGCGGAGAGAACGCCGCGCACCAGATGTGCGGCGCGAGAGGGGTGTTTTTGTCTTGCAGCGCACGGACAGTGATGGCGATCTACGGCATCCGTGACAACGAGGGACGCGAGCGCGTGGAGGAGTCGCTCGAGTCCACGATTGGAGCGATCTCGGTGGATGTGAGTTCGTTCCTGGGGCGAGCGGTTGTCGAGCACGCCGCGTCGTGCCCGCCGAACAGGCTGCTGCGATCCGTCGAAGACGCTGGCTGCTTCGCCGAGATTCTGTCCGTGCGCAAATCAACGCTGATGTTCGGTTATTTCTGAGCGCACACCCGCACGATCACACCCGCACCCCAAGGAGCGACCCATGCCCAGCGCCACAACGAAGCACACAGCCAAGGACGTCATGACGCCCGATCCGGTGTGCATCCGCCCGTCGGCGACCATCCGCGAACTGGCGCGCTTGTTCGAGGTCAACGAGATCTCCGGCGCGCCGGTGATCAATCAGGCCGGGATGTTGATCGGCGTCGTTTCCAAGACGGACCTCATCCGCAAATGCGCCGAGGGCACGGTGGACATCCCGCCCGCCTACCTGTTCGAAGCGCTGGCCGAGCAGGGCGAGAACGACGAGGAGGAAAACGAATACATCCCTGAGCCGATCGTCTGCGTCGAAGACTTCATGACCGAACACCCCCTGACCGTCACGCCCGAAACCCCCTTGCGGGAGATCGCGCGAGCGATGGTCGACGGCAGGTTTCATCGGGTCGTAGTGGTGAACGAGGAAAGCGCGCCGATCGGCGTGATCACCACGTTGGACCTGCTCGCGACGTTCTCCTGATCGTCAAAGATCCGCACCGCGGAACGCCGCACGACCCTCGTAATGCACACCCGATTGATCTATACAACTCCGGAGGCGCATATGGGCGCAATCGCAAGAAAATCATCACTCAAGTCGAAGCGAACGGTTTCCGACCAGCCACAGCAAACCGCGACGCAGCCGGAGATCCGCACGCGGGCATACCAGATCTATCTCGAGCGCAAGGAGGCCCCAGGAGACGCCATGTCCGATTGGCTCCGTGCCGAGCACGAACTCCACAGCGGAGCCGAGCAGACGGACGCGGCCACAGGCCGGCGACAACGCTGAAAGCCGCCCCGACAAGCCGGCGGCTCGAGTGGCCACCAACCAGCCGTCCGCCACGAATCCCTCCGTCACACGACGCCTGTCCACGGTCGAGGTCACGATCAAAATATTGCGATGGAATGACGCATCCAACCGCGCTGGCCCCAACGCCGCGACCAAGCGTCGCCGCAACGCTCCAGAGAATGCGCAACCCCCAAAAAACGTATCCCCCGCGGCGGACCGCGGGGGATACGTACGTCTCGTTTGAAACGAGCAATGACCCCACGGGGATTCGAACCCCGGTTTCCAGGATGAGAACCTGGCGTCCTG
>RECZ01000115.1 GCA_007693765.1 Phycisphaerales bacterium
CCGGTGGGGTGGCCGAGCGGTTGAAGGCGCCGGTCTTGAAAACCGGTAGACCCGTAAGGGTCTCGCGGGTTCGAATCCCGCCCCCACCGCTTGCCGACGCCGCGCCGCCGCCCACGGACGGCGCGGCGTCCGCGCTCGGCGCCGCCGCGCGGGTCACCGATTCCCCAGCAATATCAACAGGTCGCGGGCGAACACCAGCGCCGCGGCCGTCACCTCCTGCGCGGCCTCGGCGTCGTGCGTCGCATCCACGAGCGCTCGCCGCGCCTCGTTGGCCCCGGCGAAGTCGTACCCGCCCGCCGGCGCCGGCGCCGCCGTCCATGCGCCCAGCGCACGGAGCGACTCTTCGAGCGCCGCGTCGATGCGCGCGCCCGACTCGCGATGGATTGCCAGCAGCCGCCGCAGGCTCACGATCTCGCCCTGCGCCGCGGCCAGTTGCGCCAGGGCGCCCCGCAGCACCGCCCGCTCCTCGCCGGTGATCTCCGTCTCCGCGCCGGGTTCGAGTTTCTCCGCCAGTTCCCGCAACGCCTGATCGTGCATCGTCATCACAGCCCCTCCGTGTCGTGCTCGTTGACTGCGCCGCCGATGCGGGCGCCCATCTCCAGCGCCTGTTCCAGCAACCGCTCCGCGGCGGCGCGTCGCTCGTGGTCATCGATACGTTCGAGCACGCCCGTGCGCCACAGCGTCGCCGCTGCGCCCAGCGCGATGCTCCGAGCCTCGCCGCGCGCGCCCGCAAACGTCTCCAGCGCCTCGACCGAGGCGCCGATGTCCACCAGCAGCGCCGCCACATCCCGCGCCCGCTCCGTTGCGGCGTCGAGGAGCGCCGCCGCCGCCGCATCGAACGCGCGCACCGCGGGGTGCCCCTCGATCGCCTCGCGTCGCTCCGACGCGGGCGCCCCGGCGCGCAGCGTCGCCGCGTAGCGAGCGAGCAACGCCTCGCCCTCGTCGAGCGTCATGGCGCCGTCGTTGATCGCCCCCGCGAGCGCACCGGGGCGGCCGAGCGCGGCGTCCTCCCGCAGGCGGGCGGCGTCGGGCGTCGCGGCGGGGGTGATGTAGCGCGACACGATCTCGTCTTCGATCCGCGTCAGGAGTCGCTCTCTCGCGACGCCGATCGCGTTCGAGGCCAGCGCCACAGTGATCGCGCTGTCTTCGAGGTGAGCGTGGGCCACGCGCTCGAGCGCTTCCCGCTGCACCGCCACGGTCTCCGCCGCTTGCCGGGGCGTGGAGCACGCGCCAACGCACGCCGCCACGCCGATCGTCACCGCCATCCGCCACGCTGTTCTTCGCATGATGCACCTCCAGAATCGCGGCGACGCCGCATGCGCACCGCACGCGACATCTTCGCACCCGAAGCCCGCGGCACAACCCCTCAGAAGCGCACCGGCGCCGTCTTTGCGCACGTTTCGCGCAGGCGCACGCGGCGCCGCCCCGATTGTGCGCGCAGCGCGTGTGGTCGCGTGTACGAACGTGTCAATCGATCCGCGTCAGGCTCGTTCGACGGCGTGGACGACGCCCGCCGCGGCCTCGTCCCCCGTCGGGTAGTGCGCATCGAGGGCCCGCATCCACTCCTCGGTGCAGGTCACGCCGATGAACGCGCGCTTCACATCCTCCGGGCGCGGGTGGTGCTGGGCGAAGCGGATGCCGAACTTGCGCATCATCTTGCCCGCGGCCTGCTCGCCGTTGACGCTGACGCTCAGTTCAAAGTGCGCGCGCAGGGCGTCGCGTTGCTCGGCGAGCGTGGGGGGGCGGGGGGGCAGGCCAGCCATCATGTCGCGGGCCTGCCGGAAGACCCAGGGGTTCCCGATGCACCCCCGCGCCACGCTCACCGCGTGCACACCCGTGTACGCCAGCATCAGGAAGACGTCCTCCACGCGCCACACGTCGCCCGAGCCGAAGATCAGCCTGTCGGGGTTGCGCCGCACTAGATCGCGCAGAAACGTCCAGCGCGAGGGGCCGACGTACTTCTGCTCGACGGTGCGCCCGTGGACGGTCGTCCACGCGTAGCCGAGGTCGTACGCCGCGTCGAAGATGCGCAGGAAGTTGCGCTCCGCCTCGGGCGAATCGTCCGACCCGCGCCGCAGTTTCACGCTCGTGGGGATGTGCGACGGCACGGCCTCGCGCACGGCGCGCAGGATGTCGATCGCCCCCTCCGGCTCGCGCAGCCAGTGCCCGCCCCGGGCCTTGCGCGCGATCTTGCGCACCGGGCACGCGAGGTTCACGTCGATGGCCTCGAACCCCGCGTGCTCCTGCGCGTTCCGCTCGATCATCGCCGCTGCGGCGTCAGCCATCGTCTCCGGGTCGCTGCCCATGATCTGCCCGACGAGGGGGTGGTCCTCGCGCCCGCCGGGCACGTTGTCGTGGATCTCCCCCAGGTCCGCCCGCGCAAAGCCCCGCCCCCCCGAGAGCAGCGTGCGGTCCAGCAGGGCCTCGGTCACGCACATGGGGCAGCCGTGCCGACGCGCCACGAGCCGCATCGCCGCGTCCGAGTAGCCCGCCAGCCCCGCCTGGAAGAAGGGCGCATCGAACCCGGGCACGAGCACCGGCAGGCGCGGGTCCACCCCGCGCGCGCCGATCTCCGCCGCGGCCCGGAAGGGGTCGATCGACTCCACACCCGGCGCGATCGCCGGGGCGGGGGGCGTCGCGTTGTTGCTCTGGCAGCCCATCGAGGCGAGTATAGGGGCGTGTCCCGAACCTCCATCACGCTTGTGGCGATCGCCCTCACCGCGGCGCTCTGCGGCTGCGCCGCGACGACAGACGTGCCCTACGCACGCACCTTCCCCGCGCACCTCCCCATCGAGGAGGGCACGGTGAACATCCAGGTGATCCAGGGCGAGCAGACGCTCCGGTTCACCAACACCAGCGCCACCGACTTCGGGCCCTTCGACCTGTGGATCAACAAGTGGTACGTCCGCCCCTTCAACGGGCTGGCCATCGGCGAGACACGCACCATCCCGCTGCGCGAGTTCCGCGACGAGTTCTCTCAGCCCATCCGCGCCGGCGGCTTTTTCGCCACCGAAGCGCCCGAGGCGCTCGTCTCGGCCCATATCGAGCAGGACGGTTCGCTTCGGCGGTTGATCGTGATCCCCCGGCGCGTGCGATGAATCGCCCCGAGTTTCAGGCCGTCGCGGAACACATGGTCATTCGTCGGCATCGAAAGACGGATCACGCGGCCACCCGCGCCCGCAGGGCGGGGGCTCGCGTCGAGTCGAGATGCCGTTCGTCGCACAGCGCTGGGCGTTCAGCCAGCGCGGCGGCGAACCAAAAATCCACCGTACTGGGGGAAGTACGGTGGATAGGAGGGAAGAAACACGTCACCGTAAGTATAGCCAGAAATTCACGAATCGCACGCCCATTGCCGGAATTTCCGATCCTCCAGCCCCCTCTGTTCGTAGCCTGATCGTCCCCGCGGGCGTTTCTGACGCTCCGTGGGGCGCCCTCCCCTCCCTCCGACCGACGATCCCGGACCATGCCCCGAAGCCTTCGCGCCACAACCTTTGCTCTATGGATCGGCGCCTGCCTGCTGGCGGGCTGGGCCGGGGTTGGCGTCGCCCCGCGCGGCGCCATCGCCACGGATGAGACCTCGCCCCCCGCGGAGAACGCCGAGGTCGCCCGGCCCGAAGTGATCCTCATCCTCAAGGGTGGGCAGCGGATCACCGGCACGCTCATCTCCCAGGACGACACGACCATCGTGCTGCGGGTCGGCGCCGTCGACGTGCGTGTTCCCCGGGAAGACGTCGAGCATCTCAACGTGCAGCGCCCCGCGCGAGAGCGTTATCGCGAGTTGCGTTCCCTCATCGACGACGCCGACAGCGAACGATTGCTGCAACTCGCCGAGTGGCTCCGCGAGCGCGGCCTCTACGACGAGGCGATGGAGGAGATCGCCCACGTACTCTCCATCGAGCCGGACAACCCCGAGGCGCTCCGTCTCCGGCTCCTCATCAACCGTCTGATCGCCCTGCGCGAGCGAACCGCCAACGACGACGCCCGTGAGCCCCGCGAACGCGCTGTGCCGCGCCGGGCGCCTGTCGAGACGGATTTCCCGCTGCTCAGCGAGGAGCAGATCAACCTCATCAAGGTGTACGAGCTCGACCTCTCCAACCCGCCGCGCATCATTATCCCGCGCGCCACCGTCGAGCGCTTCCTCGAGCGTTACAGCGAGCACCCGCTCGTGCCCACGACGCGCGAGGGGCGGACGGCGTTTCACCGCAAGCCCGCGGCGGAAATCCTCGACGTGATGTTCCGCGTCCGCGCACGCGACCTCTACGCCGATATACGCGTCATCGGGAACCCCGCATCAATTGATCGATTCCGCGACGCCGTGAGCCGCGGCTGGCTGGCCACGGCGTGCGCCTCGACCGCGTGCCACGGCGGGGACGCCGCCGGTTCGTTCCGCCTCTACGCCCGGCGGCCTCACTCCGACGAGGGCGTCTACACCAACTTCCTCATCATCGATCGCCACCGCATGTCCGGGGACGTGCCCCTGATCAACTACGAGCAGCCGGCGCTCTCGCCGCTGCTGCAGATGGGTCTGCCGCGGGACGACTCCGCGTACCCGCACCCCAACGTCCGCGGCTGGCGCCCCGCCTTCCGCAACGCCCAGGACAGGCGCTTCCGGCAGACCGTGGACTGGATCGAATCGCTCTATAAGCCCCGCCCCGAGCACCCCATCGACTACACGCCCCCCGGCCCGAGTGTCCGCCCCGCGGAGGGCCCCGTCGAGCGTTGAGCCGCCCGTGCGCGCGCCCGCCTCTGCTACACTCCGCCCCCTCTCTCGGGCGATCCGACGCGACCGGGGCGCCCGACGCGGCGTATCGGGGCGTCCCGCCCGCTGTATTCGACCACCGACCAGACACTCCACCAGGCCCACGCCGACCGCAGCCTCGAGGACACGCCGGCATGACCCAACGCCCCCGCGCCCGCGACGCACACCACGCACGTCTCACTCGCACCCGCTGCGCCGCCGGCGCCGTGGCGCTGATCGTCGGCGTCGCCGGCACGCTGGCGGGCTGCGGCCGCTCCGACGAGGACACGCAGACCTTCCGCACCGCACGCATCAACATGCAGTCGCTGCACACCGGCGCCCAATCCACCTCGCCCGAGTTCCGCGAGCGCACCTACCGCGACACGGCGGCCTCGCTCCGCGGCGTGGTCGATCGGCTGCCCGCCGCCGAGAGCGCCTCGGCGCTGCTGCTGCTCGGGCAGGCCGAAGCGGGGCTCGCCGAGTTGCACGCGGAGCGCAACGCCGGGATCGAGCGCCGTATCTTCAACCGCCTCAGCGACGCGCGCACGGCGCTGGAGGCCTACGCGTCACACATCGCCGAATCGCAGGCCCTGCTCGGCTACTCCGCCGATGAAGAGCAGGCCCGGCTCCGCGCGTTGGACCGCGAACTCGAGACGCAGGGCGCCGAAGCGGCCGAGCGCCGCCGCGACGTCGAGGCACGGGTCGCGAGGCTCGACGCCGAGATCGCCCGGCTCGTGCGCAGCGCCAACGAAGAGCGGACGCGTGAACGCGAGATCTGGTCGGGCGTCGCCGACGCCAGCGCTCAGGCTCGTGCCGAGGCCGCCGGACGCGCCCGCGTCATCGCCCGGCAAGCCGACGAGCTCGAACGCGAGGCGTCGGAACTCGAAGCCCGGGCCGCGACCCTGCGCCCACAGATCGCGCTCTACGAGACCGATATCACCCGCGTCCGCCGTCAGCGCGAGCTCACCGACACCGCCCGCCGAGACCTCGAAGCCCGCGTCGGCGCGCTCCGGGCGGAATCCACCCAGATGCGGACCCGCGCCAACGAAGCGGCCGAGCGGCTCGACCGAGCCCTGCGCGAGATCATGACGATGCGCGAGGGCGATCTCGCCGCCGCGCACAGCGCCGCGGTCTCTGGGTTCACCGCGGCGAACGGCTCCTTCCGTCGCGCATCGAACGCCATGCCCAGAGCCGAGTCGCGCCCGCCCGTCGCCCTCGCCCTCGCCGCCTCGCAGCAGACGCTGGCGCACGTCCACGCGTCGCGCAGCGCGCTCGAGCAGGCGATCGTGGAGTTTCTCGACTGGGCGGCGAACGTCCGCCCCGCACCGCCGCAGGCCGAGGCGATGCGAACGCTCCGTGCCGACGCCGACACCCGCGCCCATGAGGCCCGACGCGCCGCCATTGATGCGTACCAGGCCGCACGATCCACGCTTCAGACCGTCTCGGCCCGCGGCGAGGTGGGGGAGCGGCTTGAGCGGCTGCGCACGCAGGTCGACGAGGCGATGGCGCGTCTGGGCCTCGAGCAGACCCCCGCTGAGACCGGCGACGCCGAGGATTGGATTGATCACGTCCCGCCCGTCCAGAACGACACGGGATGGGACGACGCTCAGGATTACGATCATGGCGCGGCCGGCGACCCCGACGCCCTCAATCCCTAATCCCCACCCCCCGACAACCAAGCAGTGATCGTGACACCCGAGCCCGTCCCGGCGCGAAGCGGGCGCCGGTTCAATTCGTCGGCAGGCCCTTGGAGCGCCACAGGTCGCGCAGTCGCTCGACCTCGATGGGCTCCATCGCCGTGCCGTCGGAGAGGTCGACCCGCAGGATCTCGCCGTCCGGGCTCAGCCGTGAGACGCGCTCCGCGGCCCCCTCGCCCATCCGCGTGCGGAGGGTCCAGCCGGGTTCGTCGTCGGGGGCGGGCGACAGAACGTCGCGCCGAAGGCTGATCTCGCTGGTGCTGGAGTTGTAGGCGTAGAACCCGAAAATCAGCGGTGCGCCCGAATGCGCCAGCAGCCGCGGCAGGAGGTACGTCTCGACCTGCGTCAGGTACGCCTCGCTGGGCGTCTGCCACGACTTCTCTGTGGGCTCGCTGCCGGGGGGCGTGACGCGGACCGTCAGACGACCGCCGCGGCGGACGCCCGTCTCCATCCAGACCGCTTCCGAATCCTGATCGCGGATCGCCATGCGCACCGTCCACGATTCTTCCGGTGTCGGTGTCCCCGGCGGGGTCATGTAGTAGATGGACTCGCTGTCGATGATCCGACCGGCGTCGAGGTACCGGGCCGCGATCCGCGCGATCAGGCCCTCGTCGTGATCGCTCACGGCCCACGCGTCGCGCGGCCGGCGGCTGAGCTCGCCGCGGAAGCCCTCGCGGATCTCGATCCGCTGGTAGGCGATCTCGCGGTCTTCGTCGGGGTTGCCGCTTGCGGCGGGGCGGAAGAGTCGCCGCCACTCAGCCCGCTCGGGGAGCGCTTCGAGGTAGTCTTCGTATTCGAGCCCTCGGAGGAGCCGCTCGCCGGCGCGGATCGCGGCGGCTCGTTCGGCCGAGACTTCGGACGCATCGGGGAACGTGGCCGTGTCGACGACGGCCTCGTACGCGGCGCGGCCCTTGGCGTAATGCTCCGGGGACGTTTCGAGCTTGAAGACGATGAAACGCTCCCGTTCGCTCTGAAAAACGGTGTACCCCTCGACCAGCACGGAGTTGTCCAGAGCGCGTCGGGCGATATAGACGCGGGAGGCGCGGAGCCGGTTGATCTCGAGCCCGTCGGAGCGTTCCAGCACCTCGACGTTGCCGCCGAGGGGGAGGCCGGTCTCGGGGTCGATGCTGCGGCGGGGGCTCTCGGCGACGATGTTCTCGATGATCTGCGTCGTGACCTCGCGGGGGCTCGATCGGATGTTCCGGCCGGATTCGTCGGCGATGATGATGCGCCAGTCCATGCCGATGTCGCTCACGACGACCGACTGGCGGGCGCCGCCCATGGAGGCTGTTTCAACGAGCGTGTCCTCCGGCAGGCGGACGGTCAGCCCGAGGGCCTCGAAGAGGACCGGTTGGTCGGAAAGGACGGGCGAGGGCGCCGCGGGAGCGTCCTGCAGCAGGGCGTTGTCCTCGGCGACCCCGGGCGAGACGCCGAGGGCGAGCGTCGTGAGGCACGCCAGAGCGAGGAGGCGGCTCCTGAGGGGCGAAACCGGGTGCGGACGGGACGGATTTGTCGGCCTTCGGGTGCTCATAGGGCTCATGATAGATCGTGGCGGGGCGGCGGTGGGGGGGCGGATGGGGGGTCGGGGGGCTGCGGCCGAGCACGGGCTGGGGAAAACGTGCGCGGGGACGCTCGACTCGCTTGACACTTGCGGGGAAGTTCATACGCTATTCGGCTCGACCCTCGGCGAACTAGGGCGTTCGCTCCCTCCGGGTCGTCCAACCAGGCAGCATGCACGTCGGGCCACGCTCGGTGATCGCCACGCGAGCGGCTCTTGGAATCAGCCCGTCTCCCCTGACCGGGAGACGCGGAGATTTGGAATCCGGCGCGTCCGTAGGTCGGGCGCGCATCACGTAACGCAGTTCGGCTCCTCGCAGCGCACTGAATCGGGAACTTGCATGACCGGCGGCAAGATCAGAATCCGAATGGAAGCCTACGACCATCAGGCCCTCGATGTTTCTGCGCGCGAGATCGTTGATCACGCCAAGCGCACCAACGCCAAGGTGGCCGGGCCGATCCCGCTGCCGACGCGCATCGAGCGCTACACCGTGCTGCGCGGCCCGCACGTCGACAAGAAGTCGCGCGAGCAGTTCGAAATCCGCACGCACAAACGCATCATCGACATCACCGAGCCCAACGCCCGGACCGTCGAGGCCCTCAACCGCCTCGTCGTCCCCGCCGGCGTGTTCATCAAGATCAAGGCCTGACGCTCCACCGCCGGTCCCCCAGAGGGCCGGCGTTGTGTTTCACGAAGAAGACCACACCCGCGGCCAGCCGCGACTAGAAGAAGACGGACGACCCACCATGCCCCTCACCCTCCTCGGCGCCAAGCTAGGCATGACGCGCACCTACACCAGCGATGGTCTGAGTGTGCCCGTGACCGTCATCCATGCCGGTCCCTGCGTCGTCACGCAGATCCGCACGCCGGAGAAGGACGGGTACGCCGCCGTCCAGATCGGCTACGACGACGTCAAGCCCCGCCGCAGCACCATGCCCATGATCGCCCACGACGCCAAGGCCGGCACGGCGCCCAAGCGCCACCACCGCGAGTTCCGCGTCGAAGAGGCCGACCTGGCCAACTACGAGATCGGCCAGGAGATCACGGTCGAGAAACTCGCCGAGACCCGCTTCGTCGACGTCACCGGCACCAGCAAGGGCAAGGGCTACGCTGGCAACATGAAGCGCAACAACTTCAAGGGCATGTCGGCGTCGCACGGCACCGAGCGCATGCACCGCCGCGGCGGCTCGATCGGCGGCCACGGCACCAACCGAGGCACCGGCCCCAAGCCCAAGAAGGGCAAGAAGATGACCGGCCGTCTCGGCGGCGACCGCTCCACGGTTCGTTCGCTGGAAATCATCAAGATCGACCCCGAGCAGAACCTGCTGCTGGTGAAGGGGCCCGTCCCCGGCGCCAACACGGGCATGCTCGAGATCCGTTTCCCCAAGCGTCTGTACAAGTCCAAGGCCACCAAGCAGGCCGAGCACGCGAAGGGCTGAAGCACCATAAAACGCGCCCCGCGCCGCCGCGGGCGTGACATCGAGGATTCACAGTCAGGCAGGTCGGTCGTCGGCGTTCGACGGTCGCCCGGCCCGGAAGGTCCGAACGCGAGCGTGTGCTCGCCGTGGAAACCGCCGGGCGAAGCCAAACCAAGAAGGCACACGCCGAGTCAACGCCGGGCGGGCCGCATCAGTACGACGCGTCCCGACCGACCAAGGCGAAACACACCGCCCCGACCACTCCGGTCCGGGCAGAGGCGAAGACGAGCGAGATTCCCCATGGAAGTCCCCGTCCTGAACATCAAAGGCGAGCGCGTCGGGTCGATGCAGATCGACGAGACGACGCTCGGAGGCGAGGTTATCCCCGCCCTCATCAAGCAGGCCTACGTTCGCTACCACGCGAACAAGCGCCAGGGCTCCGCACGCACCCGCAACCGCGGCAACGTCGAGGGCTCCACCCGCAAGCTGTACCGCCAGAAGGGCACGGGCAACTCCCGCGTCGGCCCAGCCCGCGTCCCCGGACGCAAGGGCGGCGGCGTGGCGTTCGCCAAAACCAAGACCCGCGAGGACTACCGCCTCGACATGCCGGTCAAGATGCGTCGCAAGGCCAACCGCAACGCCCTGCTCGCCAAGCTGATCGACAACGAGGTGCGCGTCATCGACGACCTGTCCTTCGAGTCGCCCCGCACCAAGGACATGATCGCGTTGCTCGCGGCGTGCAAGATCGACCGCACGTGCCTCATGGCCCTGAACGCCGAGAACGACAACGCCCGCCTCGGCGCCCGCAACGTGCCCGGCGTGAGCACCGTCCCCGTCGAGCAGCTCACCTGCTTCGAGATGCTCAACCACCGCTACATGATCATCGCCAAGTCCGACCTCGAATCGTGGCTCGAGGGCGCATCTTCGAAGATCGGCAAGGACGCCAAGCGTCTCGCCGGCCGGAAGGAGGCCGCGTGATGGAGGCTATCCACGTCATCCGCAAGCCCCTGCTCACCGAGAAGGGCGCCGCACAGGCCGAGCACAACCGCTACGTGTTCGAGGTCGACAAGCGGGCCCGCAAGGACGAGATCAAGCGCGCCATCCAAGAGATTTACGGCGTGCGCGTCGTCGCGGTGAACACGTCCATTCATCAGGCCGGCCAGCGCCGCACCCGCTGGGGCATCGTCCCCGGGAAGCTGACGAAGAAGGCCAGCGTCCGTCTGCACGAAGACGACACGATCGAGTTGTTCTAAGCGAGCCAGGCGAGGTACCCCAATGCCCATCAGAGTCTACAAACCAACCAGCGCCGGCCGACGCAACGCCTCCGTCAACGTGAACGCCGAGGTCACGAAGTCGCGCCCAGAGAAGTCGCTGCTGACGCCCAAGACCAAGACCGGCGGGCGCAACCACCACGGCAAGATCACCGTGCGCGGTCGCGGCGGCGGCCACAAGCAGATGTACCGGCGGATCGACTTCAAGCGCCGCGACCGCGACAACATCGTCGGCGTCGTCGAGGGCATCGAGTACGACCCCAACCGCACCTGCCACATCGCCCTCGTGAAGTACGAGGACGACGTGAAGCGCTACATCCTCGCGCCCCGCGGCGTGAAGGTCGGCGACCGCCTGCTCGCCTCGGATTCGTTCATCGAGCCCAAGAGCGGCAACTGCATGCCGATGCGCCACATCCCCACCGGGCTCAACGTCCACTGCGTGGAGATGCTGCCGGGCAAGGGCGGCCAGATGTGCCGCTCCGCCGGGATGTACGCCCGCCTGACCAACAAAGAGGGCAAGCTGGCCACGCTGGTGCTGCCCTCGGGCGAGATCCGGCAGGTCTCGATCGACTGCCGCGCCACCATCGGCGAGGTCGGCAACGCCGACCACCAGCAGCGCCGCCTGGGCAAGGCCGGCAAGAGCCGCCACCTCGGGCGTCGCCCCATCACCCGCGGCATCGCCAAGAGCCACCACGCCCACCCCCTCGGCGGCGGCTCCGGCCGTTCCAAGGGCAACCGCACGCCCTGCGGCCCCACGGGCGTCAACGCCAAGGGCGGCTCGACGCGTAACCGCAAGCAGCACTCCGAGAAACTCATCATCCGTCGTCGTCGCACCGTCCGTTTCGGGCAGTTGCGCTGAACCCGGGTCGGAACGAGAAGGACTGAAGGAACCGCATCATGGCCCGTTCGCTGAAAAAAGGCCCGTTCGTTGACGAGAAGCTCTACCGCAAGGTGGAGAAGCTCAACCAGCAGAGCAAGCGCGAGCCCATCAAGACGTGGGCGCGTCGCTGCACCATCGTGCCCGAGTTCATCGGCCACACGTTCAAGGTGCACAACGGGCGCGCGTTCCTCGACGTGTACGTCACCGAGGACATGGTCGGGCACAAGCTCGGCGAGTTCAGCCACACGCGCATGTTCCGCGGCCACACGAACAAGAAGGAAGGCATCAGGTCCGGCGCCTGATTCACTCGCGCCGCCACGACCCGCACCGCGTCCCGGACGCAGGATCCCCACCCGTGAAGATCAACGCCGAAAAGCTCAAGCGGCTCGTCGAACAAGCCGGCGTCACGCGCGAACAGCTCGCCGAGGCGATCGCGCGCCCGGGCTTCCCGCAGCGTGAAGCGCTCGGGGCCGTCAACAACTGGATGAGCGACCGCGACCACCCGCGCTGCAAACCCGAGCACGCCGACGCCATCGCCGCCCTGGTCGGCGCCAAGCCGACGGACTTCGTCCGCTTCGTGAGCATGGCCCGCTTCGTCCGCGGCAGCGCCCGCAAGTCGCGCCTCGTGGCCGACATGATCCGCGGCATGCCCGTCGACAAGGCCCTCACCACGCTCGACTTCTGCGACAAGCGCGCCGCCGTCTCCATCCGCAAAACACTCAACGCCGCCATCGCCGACGCCGAGCAGGCCGAGGCCGACGTCGGCGCCCTCGTCGTCGCCGAGTCGCGCGTCGACGGCGGGCCCATCATCAAACGATTCCAGCCCAAGGACCGCGGCCGGGCGCACCCCATCCGCAAGCGCACCAGCCACCTCGTCGTCGGTGTGGAGGAGAGGAACTAATGGGACAGAAAACCCATCCATTCGGCCTTCGCGTCGGCATCACCGAGGCCCACAAGAGCCGCTGGTACGCCCCCAAGGCGCTCTACGGCGAGCTGCTCGTCGAGGACTACCGAATCCGCGAGTTCTGCGACAAGCGCCTCAACCGCACCCCGCCCTTCGCGGCCGTCTCCGACATCCACATCGAGCGCACCCGCGAGGAGCTCAAGGTCATCATCAAGACCGCCCGCCCGGGCCTCGTCATCGGCCCCAAGGGCGCCGAGGTCGAGCGTCTGACGGAGGAGCTCCAGTACATGACGGGCCGCAAGGTCTCGATCAGCATCCTGGAGGTCAAGAGCCCCGACCTCGAGGCCCAGCTCATCGCCGAGGGCGTCGCCGAGCAGCTCAAGAAGCGCGCCTCGTACCGGCGCGTGGTGAACATGCGGGCGCAGGCCGCCATGCAGGCGGGCGCCAAGGGCGTGCGCATCCTGATCGGCGGGCGTCTGGGCGGGGCGGAGATGAGCCGCACGCTCGACGTGCGTCTGGGCTCGCTGCCCCTGAGCACGCTGCAGGCGAACATCGACTACGGCTTCACCGAGGCGCACACCACTTACGGCAGCATCGGCGTGAAGGTCTGGATCTACAAGGGCCTGTACACCGACGAGGTCGACGAGACGCAGTCCACCGCCGCCGGCGCCCGCCCGCGTGCCCGCGGCCGCCGCTGAACCGCTTTTTCTCACCAACGATCAACCACGAACGAGCATCGACCAACGAGCATCACTGAACGAGATACGCCATGCCCCGGATGCCCAAACGAGTCAAGTTCCGCAAAGAGTTCCGCCGCGTGCGCGACCGCAACGCCACGAAGGGCAACTTCGTCGCGTTCGGCGACTACGGCCTGCAGTCGCTCGAGGGCGTCTGGCTCACGGCGCGTCAGCTCGAGGCGGGGCGCATCGCGGCCCAGCACTTCCTCAAGCGCGAGGGGCAGCTCTACATCCGCGTGTTCCCGGACAAGCCGATCTCCAAGAAGCCGCTCGAGACCCGAATGGGCAAGGGCAAGGCCGAGGTGGAGTACTGGGCGGCGCGCGTGCGGCCGGGCACGATGCTCTACGAAGTGGGCGGCGTGCCCGAAGACATCGCCAAGCGCGCCCTGGTGCGCGTGGCGATGAAGATGCCCGTCCGCTGCCGCTTCGTCGGCCGCCGCGTGACGGCGTAAGCAAAGCAGAAGACCCCCACGGAACCACCCGCCATGGCGAAGAAGAAGACCAGCGAGCTCAAGCAGGAAATACACAAGTACAAGGACGAAGAGATCGTTCTCGAGCTCAAGCGCCTCCGCAACACGCTCTTCGACCTGCGCACGCAGGCCGTGACCGAGAAGATCCAGGACTCCAGCCGCTTCGGGAAGGTGCGTCGCGACATCGCCCGCCTCCTGACCGAGCGACGCGCCCGCGAACTCCGCGACCAGAAGGCAACCGCATGACCACCACCAGCACCGAACAACCCGCCGCCGACGCCATCCGCACCATCAAGGTGGGCGTCGTTGACTCCGACAAGCGCGACAAGACGCGCAAGGTCGTCGTCAGCTTCTCGGCACGCCACCCCAAGTACGGCAAGTACATGCGGAAGCGCTCCGTGCTGCACGTCCACGACGAGAACAACGAGTCGCGCAACGGCGACCGCGTCGAGATCGAGCCCTGCCGTCCCATCAGCAAGACCAAACGATGGCGCCTCGTGCGCATCGTCGAGCGCGCCCCCGGCTCGTGACCACCACAGACACCACACCTTCTCGTCCGGGCGAACCCGGAGAGGTCGTTGAGCGATGATCCAACAGGAAACAAGATGCGAGGTCGCCGATAACTCGGGCGCGAAGATCGCGTACGTGATCCGCGTGCTCGGTGGCTCGACCGGCAAGGGCAAGTTCACCCGGCGCACCGCCGGCGTGGGCGACCGCGTCGTCGTGTCCATCAAGAAGGCGCTGCCCGGAGCGGACATCAAGGCCGGCGACAAGGCCAAGGCCGTCGTCGTCCGCACGGCGTTCCCCATCCGCCGCGCCGACGGCTCGTACGTCCGGTTCGACAAGAGCGCCGTCGTGCTCATCAACGACGACGGCAACCCCAAGGGCACGCGCATCTTCGGCGCCGTGGCCCGCGAGCTCCGCGACCGGAACTACATGAAGATCGTGTCCCTCGCATCGGAGGTCATCTGACCATGCCCCGCCACGTCCGCCAAGGCGACACCGTCATGATCACCTCCGGCGCCTTCAGGGGCGCCGTGGGCGAGATCGCGCGTGTCCTGACAAAGGTCGACCGCGTGGTCGTCCAGTTCCCCGCGTCGGTCTACGATGGCGAGAAGCGCCGGCAGCTCGTCAAGAACCGCAAGCCCACCCGCATCAACCCGCAGGGCGGGCGCGTCGAGCTCGACCGCTCCTTCCCGCTGAGCAACGTCAGCCCCGTCGCCGACGGCAAGCCGACCCGCGTCCGCTTCGAGACCCGCGCCGACGGCTCGAAGGTCCGCGTCGCCGCCCGCAACGGCAAGGAGCTGGGCGTCCTCCACGGCCCGCGCGAGGGGGGCGCCGCCAAGGGCGCCGCCGCCCCGGCGAAGAAGAAGACCACCAAGAAGAAGGCCGCCAAGCCCGCCGCCAAGAAGTCGGCGAAGAAGGCCTCGACAAAGAAGACGTCCAAGAAGCCCGCCGCGTCCAAGACGACCAAATCGACCAAGAAGGCCCCGGCGCGTCGCACCGCCAAGTCCCCCAGCAGCGAGTCCTGACCCATGGCCAAAGGCGCCACAAAGCACAACGACGAGGCCGCCGCCCCCACCGGGCCGAAGGTCACGCCGCGCCTCCAGCAGCGGTACCGCGAAGAGATCGCGCCCAAGACGCTGGAGAAGTTCGGCATGTCCAACCGGATGAGCGCGCCGCGTCTCCAGAAGATCGTCCTCAACGTCAACATGGGCCGGCACATCGAGGGCACTAAGGTGCCCCCGAACGTCCGCGAGACCGTGATCAGCACGCTCACCGCCGTGTCGGGCCAGAAGCCCATCGTGATCAAGGCCAAGAAGTCCGTCTCGAACTTCAAGGTCCGCGAGGGGTACGAGTCGTCCGCGATGGTCACGCTGCGGCGCGACCGGATGTGGCACTTCCTCGACCGCCTCATCAACCTGGGCGCGCCCCGCATCAAGGACTTCCGCGGCCTGCCCGAGACCTCCTTCGACAAGGGCGGCAACTACTCGATGGGCCTCGTCGAGCAGGGCGTCTTCCCCGAGATCGACATGACCCGCGTCAACTTCACCCACGGCATGCACATCAACCTCGTGTTCTCGAACTCCGACCCCGAGAAGAGCCGCTTCGTGCTCGAAGAGTTCGGCTTCCCATTCCGCAAGCCGGAGACCAACTAAACCATGGCCACCAAGGCGCAAATCGCGAAGTCCAAGCGCACCCCGAAGTTCTCCACCCGCAAGGTGCGCCGGTGCGAGCTCACCGGGCGTCCCCGCGGCGTGTACCGCAAGTTCCGCGTGAGCCGCATCATGCTCCGCAAGCTCGCCCTCGAAGGAAAGATCCCCGGCATGCGCAAGGCCAGCTGGTGAACCACGCCGGCCCTCGCACCAACCACCCTCGCGACGACGAACAACGAATCGACACGGGCACGCACTTCCCGCGGCCCGGAGACGGAAACGACCAATGGCGCTAAGCGACCCCATCGCAGACATGCTCACCCGCATCCGCAACGCGGCGCGGATCCGCAAGAAGACGGTCACCTGCCTCAACAGCAAGGTGTGCCGCGGCATCGCGGACGTCCTGCGCGACGAGGGCTACATCGACGGCTACGACGTCATCGACGACGGCCGTCAGGGCTCCATCCGCGTGCGGCTAAAGTTCGGTCCCGGCGGCGAGACCGTGATGCACAGCCTCACCCGCGAGTCCAAGCCCGGGCGGCGCGTCTACCGCAAGGCCGAGGATCTCCCCCGCCCGCTGCAGGGCCTGGGCATCTGCATCGTCAGCACGTCCAAGGGCGTCATGTCCGACCGCAAGTGCCGCACCGAACGCGTCGGCGGCGAAGTCCTCTGCACCGTCGAGTAAGCCACACCCACCCACACGTCCCGGAGAGCGGACCCGCGAACGCGGCGCACGCCCAGGAGCGAAACGAACTATGTCCCGCATCGGTAAACAACCAGTCGCAGTGCCCGCCGCCGTCAAGGTGACGATCCAGAACGGGGTCGTCGCCGTCGAGTCCGGCGGCAAGAAGCTCGAGATGAAGCACCGGCCCGAGGTGCGCGTGGACTGGGACGAGAGCGAGAAGGCCGTCCGCGTCACCATCGACGAGAAGCACGCCGGCAACCGCGAGGTCCGGGCGTACTGGGGCATGACGCGATCGATCATCCAGAACATGGTCCAGGGCGTGAGCAAGGGCTTCGAGAAGACGCTCGAGATCAACGGCGTCGGCTGGGGCGCGGTCAACGCCGGCAAGACGCTTGACCTCAAGCTCGGCTACGCCAACATCATCAAGGTGCCCATCCCCATGGGCGTCGACGTCAACGTCGACCGCAACTTCGTCAAGATCAGCGGCCCGGACAAGCAGGCCGTGGGCCAGTTCGCCGCGGTCGTGCGCTCCAAGCGCAAGCCCGAGCCCTACAACGGCAAGGGCATCAAGTACTCCGACGAGGTCATCCGCCGCAAGCAGGGCAAGGCCTTCGGCAGCTGAGCGACACGCTCCTTCACACGATTCACGCACCACGCGTCGCCCCGGGCGGCGCACCAAACGGACGACGACCCGCGATGGACAAGCAAAAGATCAAGGCAACGCGACGCCGCCGCCGGCGCATGGGCTCCCGCAAGCGGATCACCGGCGCCCCGGACCGCCCGCGCCTCAACGTCTACCGTTCGCTCAACCACATCTACGCGCAGGTCATCGACGACCTCGCCGGCGTCACCATCGTCTCCGCCTCGTCGCGCGAGGCCGACCTCGGCCTCGGGTCCACGGGCAACGCCGAGGCCGCCAAGAAGGTGGGCGAGCGCATCGCCCAGCGCGCCAAGGAGAAGGGCGTCGAACGCGTGGTCTTCGACCGCGGCGGGTTCCGATACCACGGGCGCGTCAAGGCGCTCGCCGAAGCCGCCCGCAGCGGCGGCCTCCAGTTCTGACACGATCAACACGCGGGCGCACCGGCGCGACCCGCCACACTCTCGAACGAACGCGGACCAACCATGGCTGAGATGCTCGACGAAACCAGTCAACTCGAAAGCACCACTGTCGGCGTGTTCCGCACGTCGGCGACCATCAAGGGTGGGCGGCGCTTCTCCTTCAACTCCCTCGTTGTCGTCGGCGATCGCCGCGGCCGCGTCGGCCTCGGCTACGGCAAGGCCAAGGAAGTCCCCGTGGCCATCGAGAAGGCCCAGAAGGAAGCGCGCAAGAAGCTCAACCGCGTCGAGCTCTTCGGCGGCACCATCCCGCACCAGGTCAGCGGGCGCTTCGGCGCCGCCACCGTGCGTCTGATCCCCGCCAGCCCCGGCACCGGCGTCGTCGCCGGCGCCACGGTCCGCGCGGTGCTCGAGATGGCCGGCGTCACCGACTGCCTGACCAAGTGCTACGGCTCCACCAACAAGCAGAACACCGTCAAGGCCACCTTCGACGCCCTCGACAAGCTCCGCACCCGCGAGCAGATCCAGTCCCTCCGAGGCTTCGAGCTCGAACGCTCCACCGTGGAGGACATGGTCGAGCGCGGCCAGAAGTTCATGCCCGCCGTCACCGGCGAGAAGCAGATCAAGGCCCCCGTCAGCACCGTCGGCAACCCCCGCGGCGGCGGTCGCGGCGGCCCCCGAGGCGGCGGCGGCCGCGGCGGCCCGCGCGGCGGCCGCGGACGCGACCAGCAGCAAGACGCCCCGACGCCCACCACCGACCCCAAGCCCACCGAATAATCCGCGAGCACCCCCGGAATCAACCCCCGGCTCCCCCCGGAGCCGACCCGGGACGCCCCGCGACGCCTCATCCAGATTCACCCTCACGTTGTGAGTGCTCAGCCATGATGATCCACGAGATCACCGAGAAAGTCGGAAAGTACAAGGCGCGGAAGCGCATCGGTCGAGGCCGCGGCAGCGGCCACGGCAAGACCTCGGGCCGCGGCCACAAGGGCGCGGGCTCGCGCTCCGGCTACAGCCGTCGCGCGTCCTCCGAGGGCGGCCAGATGCCCTACTTCCGGCGCATCCCCAAGTCCGGCTTCACCAACGCCAACTTCAAGGTGCGCTATTGGATCGCCAACCTCGGCGACATCATCGCGCACCCCGATTTCGCCAAGGGCGGCGAGGTCAACGCCGAGACGCTCGTCAAGGCCGGCCTCATCCGCGACACCAAGCGCCCCCTCAAGGTGCTCGGCGACACCGGCGAGAGCGACACGATCAAGGTCAAGCTGACGGTCACCGCGGCCCGCGTCACCGACAAGGCGCGCGCGCTCATCACCGACGCCGGCGGCAGCGTCCACGAAGACGGCACCCGGCGCGACCGCGTTCGCGGCGTCGACCGCAACAGCGACGACCGCTCGCCCAAGAACCTCACCAAGAAGCTCAAGCGCAGCCGCCCCAAGAAGGCCGCACCCGCCGCCGAAGAGGCCGCCGCTCCGGCCGAGCCCTCCTGAGGCCGGCACGAATCACTCCGCACGCTGACGCACATTCCCACGACGCCCGACGCAAGAACCACCCCGGCCCTCCCGGAAACCCCACAGCACGATGCTCCAGGCATTCCTGAACATCTTCCGCATCCCCGACCTGCGCAACAAGGTGTTGTTCACGCTGGGCATGCTCGCCGTGTACCGCATCGGCTTCTGGATCCCGCTCCCCGGCGTGGACCAGTCCGAACTGCAGGACTTCATGCTGCGCCAGGTCCAGGACGGCGGCGCCGCGGGACGCATGGCCCAGTTCGTGGCCATCTTCTCGGGCGGCTCGTTCTCGCAGTCCACGATCTTCGGCCTGGGCGTGATGCCCTACATCTCGGCGGCGATCATCTTCCAGTTGGTGGCCTCCGTCTCGACGACGCTCAAGCGCCTCCAGCGCGAAGGGCCGACGGGGCGCCAGAAGATCCAGGAGTGGACGCGCTACGCGACCGTCGGCCTGTGCGTGGTGCAGGCGTTCGGCTGGCTGGTCTTCATCACCGGCTCCAACCTCGTCTACCCCGAGTGGGCCAACAACCCCCTCTGGTGGGTGAGCAGCATCACCGCCATGACCGCCGGCACCGTCTTCCTGATGTGGCTCGGCGAGCAGATCGACCGCTTCGGCATCGGCAACGGCGTCTCGCTCATCATCACCGCCGGCATCCTCACCGGCATGCCCGGCGCGGTGCAGTGGGTCGCGGCCAACTTCGACCCGGCCGACACCGACAAGATGGGCTGGATGGGCGTGCTGCTGCTCACCGGCGGGTTCGTCTTCGTCATCGCCGGCGCCATCCTCATCACCGTCGCCCAGCGGCGCATCCCCGTGCAGCAGGCCAAGCACACCCGCGGCCGACGCGTCTTCGGCGGCCAGCGCTCGTACCTGCCGCTCCGCGTCAACCACGGCGGCGTGATGCCCCTGATCTTCGCTTCCTCGCTGATGATCTTCCCCTCGGTGGCGTTCGGCTACTTCGCCGATTCCGCCGCCCAGGCCGGCGCCGCGCTCTGGTGGGTGAACACCGCCCGATGGATGGCGGAGAACTTCCAGATCGGCGAGTACCCGTACGTGGTGATCGAGGTCGCGCTGATCTTCTTCTTCAGCTACTTCTGGACCACCGTCCAGTTCAACCCGGAAGACATGTCCAAGCAGCTCCGCGACAGCGGCACGTTCATCCCCGGCATCCGACCCGGCCCCCGCACCGAGGAATACCTCAACACGGTGATGGAGCGGGTGACGTACGTCGGCGCGGCGTTCCTGTGCGTGGTCGCGGTCATCCCCATCGTGGTCTTCCGCGCCTTCAACGTGCCATTCTTCGTGGCGGCGTTCCTGGGCGGCACGGGCCTGCTGATCGTGGTCTCGGTCGGGCTGGACCTCATCCAGCGCATCGAGGCCAGCCTCCTCATGCGGAATTACGCCGGCTTCCTCGGCGGCAACACGGAGGGCAAGGGGCCCCGCATCCGCGGCCCACGCTCCATGTGACCCGCTCTCTCCCCCCCGGGCTTTGCCCCAACGCCCGGGACGGGTACACTTGGCGATTCGTGTCGAAGCCACCGCGCGACCCCTCCCCCCACGGGGAGCCCTGGCTCACCCCGGGACGCACGGCCCCAGACGCATCGCCCATCCGACTCTGACGACCCCGCGCGGGCGTCGCCGGCCGAGCCGGCCGCACCGCGCAGCAACATCCCCGCGACGACGCACCGACCACGCACAACAGGCAGGACAACCCCCGCTCGATGCCCAAACAAGACGACAAGCTGACCCTCGAAGCCACGGTGGTGGATGCGCTCCCGAACGCCATGTTCAAGGTGCGTCTCCCCAACGACGTCGAGGTCCTGGCCTACGTCTCCGGCAAAATGCGAAAGCACTACATCCGCATCCTGCCCGGCGACCGCGTCACCGTCGACCTGAGCCCCTACGACCTCTCCCGAGCCCGCATCACGTACCGTCACTGATCCATCCACCGCCCGGCCACCCGGGAGGACCGACCCCATGAAAGTCAAATCAAGCGTCAAGCGCATCTGCAGTTCGTGCAAAGTCATCCGACGCAAGGGGAAGGTGCGCGTGATCTGCGCCGCCGACCCGAAGCACAAGCAAGTCCAAGGCTAACCCCGAGCGTATTGGAGACCATTCACTATGCCCCGTATCGCAGGCGTCGACGTTCCCGAGCGCAAGGCCATCCGCTATGCGCTGCGCTACATCCACGGCATCGGCCCCAAGTACGCCGACGACATCATCGCCGAGGCCGGCGTCGATCCGAAGAAGCGCGCCAACGATCTTTCGGAGCAGGAGATCTCCACGATCGCCGGCATCATCGACACGAACTATCTGGTCGAGGGCGGCCTGCGACGCAACGTCGCCCAGGCCATCCAGCGGCTCCGCGACACCCGCTCCTACCGGGGCGAGCGTCACCGCCGCGGCCTGCCCGTCCGGGGCCAACGCACCCGCACCAACGCGCGAACCCGCAAGGGACGCAAGAAGACCGTCGCCGGCAAGAAGAGCGTCAAGTAATCACGCGCGAAGGACCAGCACACCATGGCCAAGAAGACCAAAAAAGTCCGTCGCAACGTCGTCCGCGGCGTGGCGCACATCAAGGCGACCTTCAACAACACGATGGTCACCGTCACCGACGTCAACGGCGAGACCCTCTGCTGGGACTCCGCCGGCACCATCGGCTTCAAGGGCGCCCGCAAGAGCACGCCCTTCGCCGCCACCCGCGCCGGTGAGTCCGCCGGGCAGAAGGCGCGCAAGATGGGCGTGTCCGAGCTCGAGGTCCGCGTCCGCGGCATCGGCTCGGGGCGCGAGTCCGCCGTCAACGGCCTCGCCAGCACGGGCATCAAGATAACCGCCATCGAAGACCACACCCCGGTGCCCCACAACGGCTGCCGGCCCCGCAAGAAGCGCCGCGTCTGATCGCGGCCGACCGTTCTCACGTCCGCACATCCCGCGCGTTACAGAAGGCGCCCGCCCGTCCCGGCAGACGGTCGGCGCGACCGGTACCTCGCGCGGCGTCGTTCACGACACCCTGCCGGAACCTCCGTCGGAGATCCTCACATGCGCATCCGCTGGCGTGGGCTCGAATTGCCCAGCAAAGTCTCGTCTGATCCCAAGTTCTCCAGCAACGTCTTCGGGCGGTTCGTGATCGAGCCCTTCGAGCGCGGCTTCGGCACCACCGTGGGCAACAGCCTCCGGCGCGTGCTGCTCTCCAGCCTCGAGGGCGCCGCCGTCACGTCCATCAAGATCAAGGGCGCCGAGCACGAATTCACCTCCCTCAAGGGCGTGCAGGAAGACGTCTGCGACATCGTCCTCAACGTCAAGAACATGGTCGTCGAGCTCGAGGGCGACACGCCCCGCACCATGACCCTCGCCGCCTCCGGCCCCGGCGACGTCACCGCCGACCTCATCGAGGCCGACACCGCCGTCACCATCCACAACAAGGACCTCATCCTCGCCACCCTCACCGACGAGATCGACTTCGAGATGGAGTTCACCGTCGAGAAGGGCCGCGGCTACGTGCCCGCCAGCGAGCAGTACAAGTCCGACGAGGATCAGGAGATCGGGCGCATCCCCGTGGACGCCATCTTCAGCCCCGTCCAGCG
Organism: Phycisphaerales bacterium; assembly: GCA_007693765.1. Classification (GTDB taxonomy): domain Bacteria; phylum Planctomycetota; class Phycisphaerae; order Phycisphaerales; family UBA1924; genus RECZ01. Next base: position 22,667 of record RECZ01000115.1, read on the forward strand.
CGTCCGCTACAAGGTCGAAGACACCCGCGTCGGCCAGCGCACCAACTACGACAAGCTCGTCCTCGAGGTCTGGACCAACGGCACGGTCACCCCCGAGATGGCGCTCGTCGAGGCCGCCAAGATCCTGCGCAAGCACCTCAACCCCTTCGTGCAGTACTTCGACGTCGGCCAGGACCGCGTCTCCGACGCCGCCGCCGCCGCCGCGGGCGTGGACGACGAGCTCGTCCGCAAGCTCATGATGCCCATCAACGAGATGGACCTCTCCGTCCGCGCCAGCAACTGCCTCGAATCCGCCAAGATCCTCACCGTGGGCGAACTCGTCTCCCACTCCGAGGCCGATCTGCTAAAGGTCCGTTCCTTCGGCAAGACCTCCCTCCGCGAGGTCAAGCGCAAGCTCACCGAGATGAACCTCGACCTGGGCATGACCCTCCCCGAGGGCGTCGTCGTCGGCTCCGGTTCCTGACCCGCTATACTCTTCCCCCCCGGCCCGCCAGACGCGGCCCGGGGCTCTGATCGGAGTTTTCAGTCATGCGTCACCGCAAAGCGGGCTACAAGCTGGGCCGGACAACCGCGCACCGTCGTTCGACGCTGCGCAACCTCGCCGCCGGCCTCTTCGAGCACGGGCAGATCACCACAACGATCCCCCGCGCCAAGGCCATGCAGCCCTACGTCGAGAAGATCATCACCCTCGCCAAGCGCGGCGACATCCACTCGCGCCGCCTCGTCGCCGCACGCCTGCGCGACCGCGTCATGGCCGACGACGAAGACAAGGTCGAGCGCAACCGCTACGGCGAGCTCAAGCGCGGCCCCAAGCTCGTCAAGCACATCTTCGAAGAGGTCGCCCCGCGCTTCCAGGACCGCGCCGGAGGCTACACCCGCATCGTCAAGCTGGGCGTCAAGCGCCTCGGCGACAAGGGCGAACTGTGCGTCATCCAGTTCGTCGGCGATGAAGACGGCCCCGAGATCGGCGGCCGCCCCTCTACGCGCCGCCGCACCGCCGACCGCCGCACCGCGTACTACGCCAAGGTCCGCAAGGCCGGAGAGTCCAAGGCCAAGCCCAAGGCCGAGGCCGCGCCCGCCGAGCCCGAAACGCCCGCCTCGGGCGAGTAAACGCCCCGCGCCACCCGACACAACACGACCAATTACCAAGAGCCCCGCGACACACCGTCGCGGGGCTCTTGTGCTTCATCGAATCTTCACATTGTTCTGCGGAGGTCCGCGAATCCACCTATTCCGGGGTGCGAATAGGCAAGCAGCACACGGGGTCTGCGGGGGCCTCTCATATCCACTGTCCGCCACCGGACCATGCGCACGCCGGTCAACACTGTCCTGCGCATGCACACAAGAGGAGAGTTCATCATGAACACCATCAAGACCTGCGCCGCCCTCGCGGCGCTCGTGCCCTCCGCCCTCGCGATGGCCACCGCCGACGTGCGTGTGGTGCACGCCTCACCCGATGCGCCCAACGTCGACGTGCTCGTCAACGGCGGGATCGCGTTCTCCAACCTGCCCTTCACCGGCGTCACCGGCTACGCCACCCTTCCCTCCGACAACTACAACTTCCAGGTCGTCCCCGCCGGCGCCGCGGCCCCGGTCGTCATCGACGCCGATGCGTTTCTCGAGTCGGGCCTCACCTACACCGTCGCCGCGGTGAACACGCTCGACAGCATCGCGCCGCTGATCCTTGTCGATGACAACACCATCAACCCCAACGCCCGCGTGCGCTTCGCGCACCTCTCGCCCAACGCCCCGGCGGTCGACATCGCCGTCGCCGGCGGGCCCGTGCTCTTCGGCAACATCTCCTACCTCGGCGTGGGCGACTACCTCGGCGTCGCGCCGGGCGTCTACGACCTCGAGGTCCGTCTCGCCGGCACCGACACCGTCGTGCTCAGCGTCGACGGCGTCGAGCTCAGCGGCCGCACCGTGTACAGCGTCTTCGCGATGGGCCTCGTCGGCGACGAAAACGCGCCGCTCCAGGCCGTGCTGAGCGTCGACGCCGTGCCCACGCCCGGGGCCGCGGCCCTCATCGGTCTGGGCGCCCTCGCCCTCGGCCGCCGGCGCCGCTGAACCCCGGCAAACACCCGTGTGCACACCGGGCGATCCCGCCCAGCCCCCGCGGTTTTTCCTTTCAGTAGCCCGCCCCTCGGTCTTCGATCGCGGGGCGGGCTGCTTACGCAGTGATGGCTCCTCCCCGGGCGCGGCGCCGCCGAGGGCGCACTCGTCGGTACACTCGGTGGCATGCTCGAAGAACTCAACGCGATCGAACGTGAAGGCATCGAAGCGCTGCAGCAGGCGGGCGACACCGAAGCGCTCGAGGCGTGGCGGATCGTCTACTTCGGATCCAAGGGCCGCCTCAAGCAGGCCATGTCTCTTTTTCGCGACGTGCCGCGGGAAGAGAAGCCCGCCGTGGGCGCCCGCCTCAACGCGGTGCAGGCGAACCTGCTGCTCGCCTTCGAGCAGCGCCGGGAGGCGATCGGCGCCGGCGGTGGGGGGGCGGCGCGTACCGCGGGCCCCGTGCTCGACCTGACCGAGCCGGGCATCACGCCGGCGCTGGGGCGCCGCCACATCATCAGCCGCGTGCGTGAGGAACTGTGCGAGGTCTTCGCCCGCATGGGCTTCGAGAGCGTCAGCGGGCCCGAGCTCGAGGACGACGAGCACAACTTCGTCAAGCTCAACATCCCCGAAGACCACCCCGCCCGCGATCCCATCGACAACTTCTACGTCGATGATCCCGCGACCACCAAGCGCCCGCGCATGCTCCGCTCGCAGACGAGCACCGTGCAGATCCGCATGATGGAGACGCGCGAGCCCCCGCTCAAGATCGTCGCCCCCGGGCGCGTCTACCGCCCCGACACCGTCGACGCCACGCACTCGTTCATGTTCCATCAGATCGAGGGCCTCTACGTCGACCGGCGCGTGACCATGGCGGACCTGAAGACCACGCTCTTCCAGTTCGCCCGCGCCTACTTCGGCGAGGGCGCCGAGGTCCGCCTGCGCCCATCCTTCTTCCCCTTCACCGAGCCCAGCGCCGAGTTCGACATGAAGATCGCCCTCCGCCCCGGCGACCCCCCGAAGTGGATCGAGCTGGGCGGCTGCGGCATGGTCGACCCCGCCGTCTTCGAAAGCGTGGGCATCGATCCCGAAGAATGGACGGGCTTCGCCTTCGGCTTCGGCGTCGAGCGGCTGGCCATGGGCAAGTACGGCATCCCCGACATCCGCATGCTCTTCGAGAACGACCTGCGGTTCCTGAACCAGATCTGAACCTTTCGTGAGGCAACACTGATGAACGATCTCGATCCCGCCGCGCCGCCCACCACGCACAACGCCGACGATCTGAATTTCGACGAGCCCGCCAAGTGGCCCAAGATCGTCGGCATCATCAGCATCGTCCTCGCCGGCGTGGGCTTTGTCTGCGGCGGCATCGGCACCGGGTTCATGTTCCTCACGCCCGGCATCATGCGCACCGTGGAGTCCGACCTCACCGGCGGCGTCCCGCCACAGGTGTTGACGATCGACCCCGCGCTCACCGCGATCATGGTCTTCGGGACGCTCTGGGCCGTCGTGCTCTTCGTCGCGGGCGTCTCGCTGCTCGGTCGCAAGCCCGCGGCGCGGATGATGCACATCGTCTACGCCGCCGTCGCGGTGCTCCTGACGTTCGTTTCGACGTACCTCAGCATGCAGCAGCAGCAGGCGATCAGCGACTGGGTCGCGCAGAACCCGGACTCCGAATACGCCCAGACCATGCACTCCGAGATGGGCGCCATGATCGGGGTCGCCTTCGGGCTCGCCCTCGGCCTCCTGTGGCCGGTGTTTCTGCTGTTCTGGTTCCTGATTGTGAAGCGCGACGCCGCCGAGATCAGCCGCGGCGTGCAGGAGGTGGTCGCCTGAGCAGCCGCGGCCTCAGTCCGGCAGGCCGCCCGTGAAGGCCGTCGAGCTGTCCACGAAGCAGATCGGGTTGCCAAAGGGGTCGTGCGCGTAGAACAACCGTTCGCCCCACGGCGTCGCCGCGACGCCCGCGTCGACGCGCCGCGCCCCGGCGCTGCGCACCAGCGCGTGCGCGGCCTCGAGATCGTCCACCGCGAAGTACACGAAGTCCTGATTGGGGCGGGCGTCGTAGCCGTCCCCCTCGGCGCGGGGATCGACAAGCGCGAGGATCACCCCGCCGCACGCGATGTAGTGCCGCCCCGGCGAGACGCGCTCGCCCGCCGCCGCGAGAACCGCCTCGTAAAACGCCTGGGCACGATCGATGTCCGCCACGGGCAGGATCACCCGGAACAGCCGCGCGCCTGCGCCGGCGCCCATCACCCCACCTCACGCCGCTGGAAGAGGATGACCGCCAGCGCCAGCAGCGCCGCGATCTGCGCCGCGCCGTAACCGGTCATCATCAGCATGTAGCGCGGCGGGATGGGGTGGGCCTGCGTCACGGCGTCCACCAGCCAGAAGAACTGCATGTTGGGCGTGACGGACCACGCCACCCGCGCCGCCGCGTTGGTGCGGGTCGGGGCGGTGAAGATGTAGTCCTCCGCACGCGGCGGGCGGCGCACGTTCGCGCCGCCGACGTTCACGATGGTGAGCTCGCGAGCGCTGGGCGTCGCCAGCACCACCACGGCCGGGCCGGACTCGGGTGAGAAGACGTCGCGCTCCCGCGTGGGGTCGCCCTCGAGCGAGCGCTGCGTCGGCGTCAGCATGGCGATGCCGCCCGGGTTGGTCGCGTAGTGCAGGGCGTCGCCGGGCGAGAGCTCGTCGCGCAGCTCGCCGCGGAGGGTGAGGCGCCACGTGTCGCCGGCGTCGCGGAAGTCCCCGTCGCGGTCGCTGACGGCCTCGGCCTCGGCGATCTGCTGCACGGGGTAGTTCACGAACGCGTGCCGCCCCACGAAGTGGTTGGAGAGCAGGCCGAACAAGAACACGCCCATGCACACGAGGATGGTCATCACCTGGCCCAGACGCGTGGACGCCGCCACCGCCACCGCCGTCAGCACCAGCATGGCCATCGCCACGCCGGCGCAGGCCATGAGCACCTGCGGCGTGAGGTCGGTCGTCGGGGGCTGCATCCGCCAGTTGTGCGTGAGGAACAGCGACGCGACATACCCCACCGCCAGCAGCGGCAGCAGGATGGTGATCGCCGTCGACGAGAACACCCATCCATAGAAGAAGTTGCCCCACACCGCGACGCCCGTCGCGATGGCCAGCGAGCCGAAGACGAAGACGATCACGGGGATGTGCGGGTCGTCGAACGCGCGGCTCATCACGCCGTGCCGGATGGCGAAGAGGAAGAAGAGCAGCATCACCGCCGTCGCCGTCAGCATCGCCCCGGCCACGCCGAGGTACTTGGACAGCACGAACAGGGGGCGCCCCACGGGCTTGCTGATGACGGTGAGGGCCGTCTTGTCCTCGATCTCGCGCGAGAGCACCGCCGTCGCGATGAACGCCGCCAGCAGCGTAGCGCAGAGCAGCACCGTCGCCAGCCCGATGTCCAGCAGCAGCTTGTCGTCCCCCGAAACCTCCGCCGAGTCGCCGAAGCCCATGCTGTACATCGACAGGAAGACGTTGAAGAGCTGCAGCAGCCCGCTCGCCATCACGAGGATGTACAGGATCGGTTGGCGCACGCTCTCCACGAAGGTGTTGCGGGCGATAGCGAGGAGCTGCGTGATCATGGTTGTGGCGAGGCCCCGGGCGTGGCCGGGAATCCGGAGAGACGGGTGAACATAGGGCTGGACGGTGCGTACATCAATCACACGCCCCTCCGCGCCCGCCTCGTGATGCGTCCGGACGCACAGGTCCACGCTCGCGGCGGGTGGACAGCCGACGATCCGGGCGGGAGAATCACCGCCCCTCCCTCCACGAACCCGTCCCGGGGTCCGCCGCGACCGGCGCCGCACCCTTTCATCCCGACGCCCGCACCCCGGGCCTCACGGAGCGCGAATGAGAGCCGACCATCTGACCTTCAGACGGGCGACATCCATCAGCCTGGTCGGGCTGTTTATTCAGGGCGCCCTCGCCCTGTTGCTGCTGACGTACGCGTTCTTCGCCGCCGACCACGCCGCGATGACCGGCGCGATGTACACCGGCATCGGCCTACTGCTCTGGCTCTCGCTCGCCCTCGTCTTCCACCAGCACACGCTCGAGCGCCTCGAAGCGATCGAGACCGAGGCGTACGAGTCCTCCGCCGCGGGGCAGGCCTCCGCGTTCGAGGCCGCGGCCGACGAACTCCGCGTCGCCGCCCGGCGCCTCGCGTGGATGCACCGCATCCTGCTGCCCATCCTCAGCGTCGTCATCGGCGCCCTGCTCATCGGTGTGGGCATCGCTCGGTTCATCCCGGGTCGTGACGTTCTGGCGATCGACGGCTTCCGCGCCCCCGGCCTCGTCGGGTGGGCCATCGCGGTGGGGCTGGGCGTCTCCGTCATCGGCTTCATCTTCGCCCGCTTCGTCGCCGGCATGGCCCAGCAGCGCGAGTGGATCAACCTCCGCGCCGGCGCCGCGTACAGCGTGGGCGCCGCCCTCGTCGGCCTCGCCATCGCCATCGCGCACTTCGTCTCGTTCCTCGGCAACGACCTGCTGCTGCGGTACCTGCACGTCGCGCTGCCCGTGTACATGATGACGCTGGGCGCCGAGATCTTCGTCAACTTCGTCCTCAATGTGTACCGCCCCCGGCGCGCCGGCGAGGTGCCGCGGCCGGCCTTCGACTCGCGCATCCTCGGCTTCATCGCCGCCCCGGACAGGCTGGCCGAGTCGCTGGGCGACGCCATCAGCTACCAGTTCGGATTCGACGTCACCAAGACATGGTTCTACCGCCTGCTCAGCCGCACGGTCGCGCTGCTGGTGCTGCTGGCGCTGGGGCTCCTTTGGGCGCTCTCGTCGCTGGCGATCGTGCAGCCCAACGAGCGCGGCCTGGTGGTGCGGTTCGGCCAACTCCGCGCCGAGATCGAATCGGGCCTGCACCTGAAGTGGCCGTGGCCCATCGAGCGCGTGGAGACGTACCCCGCCCTCGCCGTCAACGAACTGCAGGTCGGCTCGCCGCGCCCCCACACCGACGGCCCCATCCTCTGGACGAACCCCCACGGGCGCGCCGGGGCCGAGGTGTTCATGATCGTCCAGCCCGAGGCCGCGGGGCGCGAGGGGGCGGCGCGCGACTTCGCGCTGCTCGCCGTCGAGATCCCCATCCACTACACGGTGAGCGACCTGACGAAGTACCACATGCTCGCTCCCGCGGGCATGCGAGAAGAGCTGCTGCACGCGGTCGCCTCGCGCGTGGTGATCGAGTACATCGCGACGCGCGGCGTCGAGGACGTGCTCGGGCGCGGCCGCGCCGAGATCAACAGCGCGCTTCGTCGGCTCGTCGATGAGCGATTCCGCGAGCTCGACGCCGGCGTCGAGCTGCTCTTCGTGGGCATCGCGGGCGCGCACCCGCCCCGCGAGGAGGACGTCGCCAAGGAGTTCGAGTCCGCGGTGGCCTCCGAGATGCGCCGTGAGACGCTCATCGAGCGCGCCCGCGCCGATCAGGTGCGTCGCCTCACCAAGGTTGTCGGCAGCGTGGAGCTCTCGCGTTCGATCCTGCGAGAGCTCGACGCGTACGAGCGCATGGTCGACGCCGGCGCCGAGGAGCGCGCCATCATCGAGCAGGAACTCAAGATCGAGGCCCTCCTCGCCGAGGCCGGCGGCGAAGCCAAGGACATGATCGTCCGCGCCCGCGCCCAGCGTTGGATGCTGCACATGGGTGAGCGCGGGCGGGCAAACCGCCACGCGGGCCTCGTCGCCTCCTACCGGGCCTCGCCCGCCGTCTTCCGCGCTAAGCAATACCTCGATGCGCTCCGCGCCATGGCCGGCGATGCGCGCGTGTACATCGTCGCCCACGACCAACCCCGGATCAGGATCGATCTCGACGAAATCCCCGACATCGGCTCGGTCCCCACGACCGTCACGCCCAGGGAGAACTGAGACGCATGCGTTCTTCATTCATGATGGCGCTCACCGCGCTGATCGTCCTCGGCTTCATCGCCTACTGGTGCACCTTCACGGTGCGCTTCACCGAACAGGCTGTCGTCTCCACCTTCGGGAAGGCGACCGAGGCCTCTGTGCGCGACGACCCGCGCCTCTATCCCAAGTGGCCCTACCCCATCCAGCGCGTCACCAAGTACGACACGCGCCGGCGTCTCCTCCAGATCCAGAGCGAGACCCAGATGACCGCCGACGACCGGCAGATCATCGTCGAGGCCTTCCTCGCCTGGCGCGTAGACGATCCACTCAAGTTCTACCAGCGCTACAACAACGCCGGCCCCGATGCGCGCGACCACTTCATCGCCGCCAACGCCAACCTCGAATCGCTCATGCGCAGCGCGATGGCCTCCGTGAGCAACTTCGAGCTCCGCGAGCTCTTCGACCCCACCCCCGGCGCCTCCCGCCTTAGCGACCTCGAGCGCGCCATCCTTGACCGGCTCACCCGCACCGACGACGCCGGCCTCCGCATGGCCGAGTACGGCGTCGAGCCCGTGCTCGTCGGCATCAACCGCATCCTCCTCCCGCAGGACACCACACGCGAGGTCTTCGAGCGCATGCGCGCCACCCGCCAGACTATCGCCGTCGAGGCGCAGACGCAGGGCGAGTCGCTCGCCACCACCATCCGCAACGAGGCCGACGCCGCCGCCGACCGCATCCTCTCCTTCGCCAGCCGTCGCGCCGAGGCCATCCGCGTCACCGGTGACAGCGAGGCCGCCCGCTGGCTCGTCGAGTTCAACGAGGAGCCAGAGCTCGCCGTCTTCCTCAAGCAGCTCGAGTTCATGCGCCAGGGCCTCGGGCGCAACCTCACCCTCATGCTCCCCACCTCCCTGCCCGGCATGAGCGTCTTCGACCCCCGCCTCGTCCACGACGGCGGCGCCATCCCGCCCTTCGATCCCAACGCCCAACCCGCCGCCGCGGCCCAGTCGCGTGAGGAGAGCGCTGATCGATGAGCCAGCTCCCTCCCGATGACAACCCCCTCGGTCCCCTCGGCGACAGCGCCGACGACGCCCCCGTCAGACGCGCCGCCTCCGTCACGCTCCGCGGCGAGTCGGGCCGCGCCGAGCAGGCCGCCTCGATGGACCCGGCCCACCAGTCCCTCGCCGAGGCGTTGCGCATCTCGTTCTTCCTGCTGCAGATCGGCATGGGCGTGCTGATCGTGCTCTTCCTGCTCTCCGGCGCCCGCCAGGTGAAGGAGGCCGAGAGCGGCATCCGCCTCACTTTCGGCGCCGTGGTGAAGCAGGACCTCCCGCCCGGTCTGCACTTCTCGTGGCCCTACCCCGTGGGCGAGTTCCTCACCATCGACACCGGCGCGCGCCTGCTCGATGTGGACACCGCCTTCTGGCCCAACCTCTCCCCCGCCCAGCGACGGCGCTCGCCCGATGAGCTGAACCTCGTCTCGCAGATGGGCCTCGAGCCCGGCGTCGACGGCTCGCTCATCACCGGCGACGGCTACCTCGTCCATACCCAGTGGCGCATCATCTACCGGCGCGTCCGCCCGGACGACTACGTCCGCAACATCTTCTCGCAGGACGAAGACCGCCTGGTGCGCGCCCTCGTCGAACGCGCCGTCGTGCGCACCATCGCCGAACTCCCCATCGAGACACTCCTCAAGCAGGGCGTCTCCGCCGTCGCGGTCCCCGCAGCGCCCGCGGCGCCCGCGACAGACGCCGAGCCCGATCCCAACGCCGCCCCGGCCCCCGCAGAAGCCCCCCTGAACGGCGCGGACACGCCCGCGCCGACCCCAGGCGCCCCCACCCGCATCGACCGCGGCCTCGAGACAACCATCACCGCCAGTGTGCGCCGGCTCGCGCAGGAAGCGCTCGACGAGATCGGCGCCGGCATCCGCATCGAAGAGGCCGCGCTCGTCAGCCGCTCTCCGCCATTCCCAGTGCGGGCGGCCTTCAACGCGGTGCAGTCCGCGCAGTCCTCCGCCGAGACCAAACGCGAAGAGGCCGAGACGTACCGTCGCCAGACGCTCAACGGCGTCGCCGGCGCCGCGGCCCGCCCGCTCATCGCGCTCATCGACGAGTACGAGCGCACACTCGAACTCGGCGACACCGACGACGCCGAAGCCATCCTCGCCCGCATCGACGCGATCCTCGACGGCGGCGAGATCGACGTCCCAGGCCAACGCGGCGCCCAGAAAATCTCCGGACTCGCCGCCACGCTTATCAACGAGGCGGGGCAGTACCGCACGGGCATCGTCGGCCGCAGCCGCACCGAGGTCGAGATCTTCAAGGCCAAGCTCGAGCAGTACCGGGCCAACCCCGCGGTGCTCATCAGCCGCGAATGGGCCGACGCCTACACCGTGCTCATGGGACGATCCGGCGTGCAGCTCATGATGCTCCCTGATGACGCGCTCCTCGAGGTGTGGATGAACCGCGACCCCGAGATCGCGCGTCGTCTCGAGCGCGCCCGCAACATCCAGGACGTGCGGTCCGGCATCGAGGCCGCAGAGGAGCGCTTCAGGCGCGAGCGCGCCCGCCCCGACCGACCCGAGGGCCCCAGATGAGCCGCGCGACCTCCAGCGCCCAGTTCGCCCGCGCCGGCTCCAGAGACGATCAGCCCATCGTCGCCGCCCAGGCCCTCACCAAGGTCTTCAAGGACTTCTGGATGCGCAGCCGCGCCCGCGCGGTGGACAACGTCACCTTCGAGGTGCGCCGGGGCGAGATCTTCGGCCTCCTCGGCCCCAACGGCTCGGGCAAGTCCACCACCATCAAGCTCATGCTCGGCCTGCTGCGCAAGACCAGCGGCAGACTCGTCGTCTTCGGCAAGCTGCCCAGCGACGTCGCGGTCAAGAAGCGCATCGGCTACCTCCCCGAGGAGTCGTACCTCTACCCCTTCCTCAACGCTCGCGAGACGCTCGACTACTACGCCAAGCTCTTCGAGCTCGACGCCAAGGTCCGCAAGCGCCGCATCGACGAGCTCCTCGAGATGGTCGGCCTCGACGCCGTGCAGCACCGGCAGGTGCGCGAATACTCCAAGGGCATGCAGCGCCGCATCGGCATCGCCCAGGCGCTCATCAACGACCCCGAGTTCCTCATCCTCGACGAGCCCACCACCGGCCTCGACCCCATCGGCGCCCGACAGATCAAGGACCTCATCCTCGAACTTGGCGCCCGCGGCAAGACCGTCCTCCTCTCCAGCCACCAGCTCTCCGACGTCGAAGACTGCGTCCACCGCATGGTCATCCTCTACGGCGGCAAGATCCGCGCCGAGGGAACCTGCGACGACCTCCTGACCGCCAACTCCCGCACCATCATCGAGACCGACGCCCTCGACGATCAGACCATCGCCGAGATCGACCGCGTGCTCCGCGAACGCGACCGCGGCGCCATCAGCCGCGTCTCCAAGCCCCGCCAGCGCCTCGAAGAACTCTTCCTCGACATCGTCGAACGCGCCCGCGCCGACCGCATCGAGACCAGCGGCGCCAAGCACGGCGGCGCCACCGCGGCCTTCCTCCGCGCCGAGGACGCCGACGAGGGCGAGGCGCTCATCCATCGCCTCATCCGCGGTGAGGAGCCGCCCGCGCCCGACGCGGCGCTGCCCCCGACCGACGAGCGCACGCAGATGCCCGACGCCGAGCAGCCCGAGGCCGGCCCCGACAGCGGCGTCATCGGCGACCTGCTCGACGCCGACGAACCGACGCCCGACGCCGCCCGTCCCGGCCCGCGCCCAGGCGCCGACGTCCCCAAGCCCCCGAAAGAGAAGGACGTCGACCGCTCCGTGATCGACGCGCTCACCGAGGAGAACGACGGGCGTGACCAAGACGGGGGCCGCAAGTGAACCTCTGGGCGCTCATCGCCCGCCTCGACCGACTCCAGAAGGCGCGCACGTTCAAGATCGTCGCCAGCGTCGTCGTGGTGGCGCTGATCGTGAGCGCGGGCGCCGTGCTCGCCGCCTTCTACTACGCCCCCAGCACCGCCGAGGCCACCCGCGCCGGCTTCGAGTCCGCCGCGGCCGCGCAGGAATCGTTGCGCACCCTCCGCGCCGAGGCGCGGGGCCATCACGAGGGGGCGTCGCTCTTCCGCGCCGGCGCGGGGTCGGTGCTGGTGTTCGGAATCGTCACGGCGTGCGCGGTCGCGCTGCTCATCGTGTGGCTCGGGCTGGCCCTGACATATCTCGGCATCGGCGCCGCGGCGCTGATCGTCGCTGGCCCCTTCGCCCTGTTCGAGTCGACCCGCCCCTTCGCGCTGCTGCTGCTGGGCGCGCTCACGCTCAGCGCGGCGTTCACCGCGCTGCTGCGGGCCCTGCACGGGGTGCTCTCCGCGGGCAGCCCCATCGCGGCCGTCGCCAAGAACACGCTCAGCGAGGCCGTGCGGCTGCGCATCAGCGTCGTGTTCATCGTGATGCTGGTCTTCCTCGTCTCGTCGCTGCCCATGCTGCTCGACGACAACCAGCCCCTCCGCTACCGCGTGCAGCTCTTCCTGACGTACGGCGCCGGCGGCGCCTTCTGGGTGCTGGCCTTCCTGACGGTCTTCTTCTCCATCGCCAGCGTCGCGTTCGAGCAGCGCGACCGCATCATCTGGCAGACGATGACCAAGCCCGTCTCGCACCTCCAGTACGTGCTGGGCAAGTGGCTGGGCGTGGTCGCGCTCAACGGGGCGCTCCTGCTGGTCAGCGCCATGGGCGTCTTCCTCTTCACCGAGCACCTGCGCAACCAGCCGGCGATGGGCGAGGCCATCGCCTACGTCAACGCCGACGGCACGCGGGCGCCGACCTCCGACCGACGACTGCTCGAGCGACAGGTGCTCGTCGCGCGCTCCGGCTCGCGTGCGCTGCCGCCCGTCATCGACCCCGACGCCGTCGAGCGCGCCGTCGAAGACGAGGTTCAGCGCCTGCTGCGCAGCGACTCAACGCTCATCATCACCCGTGAGCTCCGCGAGTTCCTGCGCAGCGAGTTCATCGCCGCGCAGACCATCCAATACCGCACGCTCGACCGCGGCGAGGGGCAGGTCTTTGTCTTCGACGGTCTCCGCCCCGTCGCCCGCGCCAACCTGCCCTTCACGCTCCGCTTCCGCGTCAGCTCCGGGAGCGACAACCCCAGCAACCTCTATCGCATGCTCTTCTACATCCCCGGCCTCGAGCCGCTGGCGCAGGACGTGCCCCTCGGCGTCCCCCAGACCATCGACGTGCCGGATGATTTCCTGCCCCGCGGCCTCACCCTCGAGCAGCGCCAGCAGGCGCGCGCCGAGATCCTTCAGGGCATCATCGACGAGGACGGCCGCTTCGCCGTCCAGATCTTCAACGGCGACCCCCGCACCGGGCACGTGAACATGCTGGCCACGACGTTCGAGCCCGGCGCCCTCGAAGTGCTCTACGTCGCCGGCGGCTACGAGTCGAACTTCCTCCGCGTCATGCTCATCATGTGGGCCAAGCTGGCCTTCTTCGCCGCCGTGGCCATCCTCACCGCCACGTTCCTCAACTTCCCCGTCGCCTGCCTCGTGGCGCTGAGCGTGCTCTTCATCGCCGAGACCTCCGGCTACCTTCAGGAAGCCCTCCACGCCTACACGCCCGACACCACCGTGGGCTACGACTACGTCGCCGCGGTCTCTCGCGTCGTCGCCGTGCCCGTGGCCTACCTGTTCCAGTGGTACGGCGACCTCCGCGCCGCCACGAACCTCGCCGACGGGCGGCTCGTAGCATGGCCACAGGCCTTCCGCGCCGTGGCCACGCTCGTGCTCGCCAGCGCCGGCGTGCTCCTCGTCGCGTGGCGCGTCTTCGCCCGGCGCGAGCTGGCGATGTATTCCGGCAGGTGAACCCAGACCGAGCCCCGCCCATGCACAAAGACACAAAGATCCAGCTCCTCGCCGCCGGCGTGCTCGCGATCGCGCTGGGCGTCTCCGCGCTGCTCACCACCGCCGTCAGCGCCGAGGCGGGGCGCGCACAGCTGGGCTACGCCGACCGCATCGAAGACAGCGACCCGCCCGAGGTCGCCGTGGGCATCGCGCTCGGCGCGTTCCGCGGCCTCTTCGTCAACATGCTCTGGATGCGCGCCAACAGCCTCAAGGAAGAGGGCAAGTTCTACGAATCCATCGAACTCGCCCGCACCATCACGCGCCTCCAGCCGCACTTCCCGCGCGTCTGGGCCTTCCAGGCTTGGAACATGGCCTACAACATCTCCGTCGCCACCAAAACCGCGGAGGAGCGCTGGATGTGGGTCAAGGCGGGCGTCGACCTGCTCCGGCGCGAGGGCATCCCCCGCAACCCCAACGACATGCAGCTCCACCGCGAGCTGGCGTGGATCTTCAACCACAAGATCCAGGGCTACGCCGACGACGCCAACATGTACTACAAGCGCCGCCACGCCGAGGAGTGGACGGTCGCGCTCGGCGCCCCGCCCCCCCGCGCCGCCACCACCGAGGCCAGCACCGAGCGCTACGTCCGCTGGCTGCGCAACATCGCCGCCTCGCCCGACACGCTCGCCGAGGCCATCCGGCGCGAGCCCGGCGTTGAGACGCTCGTCCGACGCATCCGCGACGAGGTCCGCCTCCCCCTCGACGCCAACCTCCTCCGCGCCGTCGAGATCCACCTCGCGCTCACCGACTCGTGGGCCGCACGCGAGGGTCTCGTCACGCTCTCCGAAGAGACCCGCAACGACGCCCTCATGCGCCTCCTCACCGACGACGACCTCACCGAGGCGTGGCGCATGCTCCTGGGACACCTCCGCAAGCGACTCGTCATCGATGAGTACAAGATGGAGTTCCCCCGCATGATCCGCTACACGCGGAAGTACGGGCCCCTCGACTGGCGGCATCCCTCGTCTCACGCCCTCTACTGGACACTCCGCGGCGTGGAGGAGGGCCTCGCCCGAATCAACATCTCCGACTGGGACCAGACCAACACCGACCGCCTCGCCCTCCAGTCCGTGCAGGAACTCGCCCGCTTCGGCGACCTCCAGTACAGCATCCTCGACGACACCTACAGCGCCATGCCCAGCTCCGACTTCATCCCCGTCTACGGCGAACTGCTCGAAGAGCTCCTCGAACGCGCCGCGTTCTTCGAGCGTCAGGACCGCGCATTCACTCTCTACGCCCTCGGTTACCAGAACTTCCTGCGCGACACCGTCCGCTTCTACTACCGCTCCGGCGACTACGAGCTCGCCGAGCAGTACTACGAACGCCTCCGCACCTGGCACGGGCGCAACATCGACGATCCCGATTTCGATCTCGAACAGTTCACCAAGCCCATCGCCCAGTTCATCCAGGACGACCTCGAAGACCGCCTCATCTCGCCCAACGTCGCCCTCCAGGAGTTCGACGGCGCCATGCGGGCCGGCTTCCAGCGCGGCCTCCTCCGCGGCCGGCGCGACGTCTTCGACGCCAACGCCCGCCACGCCCGCGCCGTGCACGAGTACTACATGGCAGAGCAGCTCCGCCGAACGACCATCGACCCCGACGCTGAACGCATGGAGCTCTTCCCCCGCGTCTTCGAGGACGCCGCGGCCCGCAGCCTCGTCTCCCTCGCCCTCGGCGGCCAGCTCGGCCCCGAGGCCGTCGCCACCATCTACCGGCGTGCGCCGCTCTGGCTCCAGCAGCCCGCATATGACGCCCTCGTCGGCGCCCTCGCGGGTGTGAGCCCCGCCGAGCTCGACGATTCCGACCCGCAAGGCGCCGCCATCGCCCGGCTCTTCCCCGAGCCGCCCAACATGGCCGAGTACCGCCAGCTCCGGCGCGCCCAGCGCGACACCGACGACCGCTCCCGCCAGGAAGGCGTCCGCACAGAGCAGCAGTAGGGCGGCGCCGCACACAGCGCCAGACCAGCCCGACGAATCGCACCCGCTACGTATCTTCCGGGGGTGGTCGCTACACTCACGGCTATGCGATTCATACGCCACGAAGGCCTCTTCGCCATCGAACGCGTCGCCGGTGCGCCCCTCGTCATCCCGCACGTGCTGGCCATCGGGCGCAACTACGCCGAGCACGCCAAGGAGATGGGCGGCGCCCCCCCGGAGCGCCCCGTCGTCTTCACAAAAAACCCCGCCTCGCTCTGCTTCGGCGCCGCCCTTGGCACGCACGACGGCGACATCCCCGAGGGCGGCGACGACATCGTCATCCCCAAAGTCTGCCAGGACCGCCCGCAGGTCGACTACGAGGGCGAACTCTGCATCGTCATCGGCGAGCGCTGCAAGGACGTCCCCGAGGCCGCGGCGTTGAGCGTCGTCATGGGGTGCTGCGTCGCCAACGACGTCTCCGCCCGCTGGTGGCAGAAGGAGGGCAGCGGGGGCCAGTTCCACCGCGGCAAGTCCTTCGACACCTTCTGCCCCGTCGGCCCCCACATCACGCCCATGCGCGACATCCCCGACGTTCAAAGCCTCACACTCACCACCACCCTCAACGGCGAGACCGTGCAGCGCGCCACCACCGCCGACATGCTCTTCCCCGTCGCCCGCCTCATCAGCGAGCTCTCGATGGGAACCACGCTCCTCCCCGGCACGCTCATCCTCACCGGCACCCCCGAGGGCGTCGGCGCCGGCCGCACGCCCCAACGGTTCCTCAAGGACGGCGACACCGTCACCATCAAGATCGACCCCCTCGGCGCCATCACCAACAAAGTGCGCGCCGAATAGCCCACAAACGCAGTCTCCCGCTCCGACCTACCCCACCTAGTGGGACGGGCGTCCCGCCCGTCTCCTCCCAACCTACTCTTCCTCCCCCTCGATGCCTCGATGCCTTGATCCCTCGATGCCTTCTCCCGAGCCTTCCATGCCTCCCACCGCCGCCCAGGTCCGCCAGCAGTTCATCGACTTCTTCGTCG
>RECZ01000108.1 GCA_007693765.1 Phycisphaerales bacterium
GGCTTGCACGGGGGCTTGTCCGGGGGTGGTGTACGGGGTACGACTAGCCCACGATGATCATCAAAATCGCCGTTGTCTTCGGATCGCTCCTCGCTCTGCTGGCGTTGCCATTTGCGTTCCGCCCCGCGGGTGTGGCGGACCCGGCCAACGCCGCCCGGCTCGTCGTGGTCACGCCGCACAACGAGCAGATCCGCTACGAGTTCGGGCGGGCCTTCAGCGTGTGGCACGAGCGGGAGCACGGCGTGCCCGTGGTCATCGATTGGCGTGTGCCCGGCGGCACCAGCGAGATCCGGCGGCTGCTCGAGGCGCAGTACACGCGGGCGATCCGGACCGGGCACATCGTCGAGGGCCAGCCGGCGCCCGTGGGCCTGATGCCCTACGACCTGCTCTTCGGCGGCGGCGCCTACGACCACGGCCTGATCAAGCGGGGCGTGTCGGTGGTGATGGATCAAGGCGGGGAGGGCGTGCGATCCGTCTCACGCCCCATGTCGGTGCGGATCGCGTTCGATGAGGCCACGCTCTACGAGTGGTTCGGCGAGAACCGCATCGGCGTCGGCGCGCTCTACGACCCCGACGGCTACTGGTTCGGCTCGGCGCTCACGGCCTTCGGCATCGTCTACAGCCGCGAGGCGCTGGACCGTCTGGGCCTGCCCGAGCCCGCGTCGTGGGAGGCCCTGACCGACCCGCGCTACACCGGCTGGCTCGCGATGACCGACCCGCGCCAGTCCGGCTCCGTCACGACCTCCTACGACTCGATCCTCAACTCGTACGGTTGGGACAAGGGCTGGCGCATCCTGCGCGGCATGGCCGCCAACGCGCGATCGTTCGTCGATAGTTCCCAGAAGGCGCCCATCGAGGTGAGCGCCAACAACGCCGCGGCGGGCCCGAGCATCGGGTTCTACGGGCGCTACCAGTCGCAATCGCTGCTGCGCCCCGGGCAGGAGGCGCACGAGTCGCCGGTCGGGTACATCGACCCGCCGGGCATGGTGTTCATCGACTCCGACCCGATCTCGATCCTCGACGGCGGCCCGAACCCCGAGATCGCCAGGCGGTTTCTCGAGTTCACGCTCACCGAGGAGGGGCAGGCCCTGTGGCAGTACCGGCGTGTCGACGCCGACGCCCCCGTCGACGCGTGGGGACCGCGCCGGTTCGAGCTCCGGCGCATGCCCATCCGGCGCGTGATGTACGAGGACCACCACGCCCGCCGCTTCGTCGACACGCTCGACCCGTTCAACGTCGTCTCCGATCATCCCTCGCGCGGCTGGCGCGGCATGATCGAGATCCTCATGGGCACGTTCGCCATCGACATCCACGCCGATATGCGCCGCGCGTGGATCGCCATGCACGAAGCGCACGCACGCGGCGAAGACCCGGCGCTGCTCGCCCGCATGGACGAGCTCTTCTACGCCATGCCCGTGCACGTCTTCCCGGACGGACGCGAGGTGTTGCTGACGGAAGATACGTACGACGACGTGCGCGCCGACTGGCGCACGCCCGGGCGCGCCCCTGAGCTGCGGATCGCGTACACGAACTTTTTCCGCGCCAACTACCGCGAGGTCGCGCGGCTCGCCCGCACGGGGGCGTTGCGCGAGTGACCTGCGGGCTTTCTCACGCCCGGAACACGGCGCCGAGCGACTTGCCCATCATCACCGAGGCGCCGATCAGCGTCACGCCCAGCAGCAGCATGCCCCACACGCCCATGCTCGAGGCGATGGCCATGCCGTCGCCGAGCCGGTACGAGAAGGTGTAGATCGCCTTGGTGATCGGGTAGTGGCGCTCCTGCTGCGCGAGGATGAGCGAATCGCTCACCTCGAGCATCGAGAAGCTGAACACCAGCAGGCCGCCGGCCATCAGGTTCGCGGCGATGAGGGGGATCACCACCAGGCGCAGCTTGCGCATGGTGCGGGCGCCGAAGATCGACGCGGCCTCCTCCATCTCCACGCCGATCTGCTCCAGACCCGCCACCGTCGCGCGCACGATGTAGGGCAGCCGGCGCACGGCGTAGGCGATGATGAGCAGGGGGATGGGGTTCGGGTTCGAGCCCACGACGTCGATCCACCCTTCGAGCGGATCGCCGCGCCCGAAGGGCCAGCGCAGCGTGATGGCGACGTAGCCGAAGGCCATCACCAGGCCCGGCACCGCCAGCGGCAGCATGGCCAGCGAGTCGAGCAGCGTGCGCCCGTACACGCGCGTGCGCACCAGCAGGTACCCGATGGCGATGCCCACGATGATGTTCAGCACCGAGGCCGCCGTCGCCAGCATCAGGCTGTTGGAGATGGAGCCGAACGCCAGCGGGTGGCGGAGGGCGTTGTGGTAGTTGTCCAGCGTCCATTCGGTGGGCAGCACCGTGCCGCGCCAGCCGCCGGGCGGCGCGAGGCTGGTGAAGATCACGCCCAGGTGCGGCGTGACCGCGAGGAAGCACACCAGCGCGAACGCGAGGCTGGCCATCGCGCCGGGCAGGGGCTTGAGTTTCCGCTCGCCGCCGCTGGAGAACGCCCGCAACGAGGACGCGTGCCCCGGCTTGCCCAGCACCGTCTTGCCGATGAGGTAGAACAGCACGGAGAACGCCAGCAGCACGAAGGTGAGCGCAAACGGCTGCGCGCTGGCGTTCACCTCCTTGATGCCGTTGAAGATCTGCACCGACGTCACGTTGTAGTAGTCGAACATCAGCGGCGTGCCGAGCTCGGTGAACGACCAGATGTAGACGATCGCCCCGCCCGCGAAGAGGCCCGGGCGGATGAGCGGCAGCGTGATGGAAACGAAGCGCTTGATCGCGCCGGCGCCGCAGATCTGCCCCGCCTGATCCAGCGCCGGGTCGAGGTTGGCCAGCGCGGCGGTCGCGTTGAGGTAGATGATGGGGTAGAGGTGCAGCGCCAGCGCCACGACCACGCCCCAGAACCGCGCTTCGCCGAGGACGTCCCACTCCGTGCCCAGCAGCGCGTTGAGCGCGCCGTCGCGCCCGAAGATCGCCTTCATGCCCACCGCGCCCACGAAGGGCGGCAGGATCAGCGGCACCAGGATCGCCGCGTTCCACACCCCCTTGAGCGGGTAGTGGTACCGGGCCGCGAGCACGGCCAGCGGCAGGCCGATGAGCACGCACAGCAGCGTGGTGAAGGTCGCGATCAGGAACGCGTTGACCAGCCCCTCGCGCAGCACCGGGTCGCGGAACACCAGCGCCACGTGCCGCAGCGTGAAGCCCTCGCCGGTGACGACGTCGTCCGCGAAGCCGCCCCGGATCGTCAGCCCGATCGGATACAGCAGCGTCACCGCGAGGATCGCGAGCATGACGCCGAGCAGACAGTGCTGAAGAAAAACGGATGATCGCATGGTGGCCGTGATGCGTCGTGTCGCCGTCGCTGCGGCGGGGTGGAGACGGGCGGGCCCCGTTCAGACCGTTCATGGCCGCGAAACCCGCTTCCGCGGCGGGGATCGGGGCCTCGGGCTGTGGAGGGGGCGTATGTGTACCCGCTCACGCGGGCCGGCGCCTCGCGTCCGACGCCCTCGGAGGGCCCCACGGGGGGGATTTATGCAATCTTCAAGAGCGAGCCGCGAGGCGCTGCGGGGCTGTTTTTCCGCAGTGATCGGTTCGCGTTCGGTTCAGGCGGCGCCTCGTGGACCCAAGCCCGACTTGTCAGGAGCGTCGGTCCTCCGCATGATGCCGCACCCATGAAGAAGCCGGTCAAAATCGCGTTGCTCATCCTCGGGCCGCTGGCCCTCGTCATGGGAGGGGCGTACGTGCTGCTCAACCGTACGCAAAGCGGTGTGGCGAGCCAGTTTACGTACTTTGACGTGGTGACCGGCGAGCGTTTCAACGCCAGCCGCACCGACCGGCGCGTCTGGGTCGTGCCCGCGCCCAACGCCGACGGCGAGCGATCGATCTACCCGCTCACGCGCGACGACGAGGGGCAGTGGATCATCCAGCCGCACTACCACAGCAACCTGCTGGAGAGCTTCGCCGAGGACGAGCGTCTGCTCGTCGACCTCGACACGTTCCGCGTGTTGACAAGACGTCGCTGAGACGGGAAAACACGTGCCTGCAGATCTTTCGATCGCTGGGGGCGCACCGCTTTGGACCGAACGCGAGCCCACGAGTTCGCGCAATCTTCATCCTGCCCGACTGGTCCCGCCGCGTCCTTTGCGGGAGACTATCGCCCAAGCCATGTTCTGGCTCCCACGACGCACGTCGTCTCTCACAGACGAACACACGAAGGATCGACCCATGCCCACAGGCCTGAGGCGCAGCCGTCAGACCATCCGCACCACAGAGCACGGATTCACGCTCATCGAACTGCTCGTGGTTGTGTCCATCATTTCTCTGTTGATCGGCATCCTGCTCCCCTCGTTGAGTCAGGCGCTTCGCATCGCGCGGTCCACCATCTGCTCGACGACGCAGCGGCAGTTGATGCAGGGCATGATCACCTACGCCATGGAGAACGACGACGCCATCCCCGGCATCGGCACCAGCGGCTACGGGATCATGGAGCGTGCCCGCGGCGTCACCGGCGACTGCGCCTCGGCGCTCCAGTTCGCCAACCGGCGCATCACGCCCGTGCAGAACTTCGACTGGATCACCCCCTCGGTGAACCCCGACGACCTGCCCATCGAGCGCGCCGCACGCTTCGAGTTCATCCTCAATAACTTCGCCT
This sequence comes from Phycisphaerales bacterium, assembly GCA_007693765.1. Taxonomy (GTDB): domain Bacteria; phylum Planctomycetota; class Phycisphaerae; order Phycisphaerales; family UBA1924; genus RECZ01. Next base: position 4,647 of record RECZ01000108.1, read on the forward strand.
GCCCCTCCAACACCACGCGCGTCATCGTGTGGCCGGGCGGCGACTGCGGGCGTCAGGACATGGAGGAGTACATCGAGACTCGCGCCGAAGACCTCCCCATCGGCCCCAGCTACCTCATGAACGCCAACTGGGGCATGGCCGGTCCCCGGCCCGGCGACCTCGGCTGGCCCGTCATCCGTCAGAGCGCGTACTCGTTCACCAGCCCCGTGCGCATGCCCGAGAGCTACCGGCCGCGCATCAACGCCGTGGGCAACCCCTCGCGGAAGGCGGCGTTCGGCGACGGCTTCCGGTACCTCACCGCCGACGGCGTGGTGGACATCGACGCCAGCATCGCCCCGCAGTTCTGGGGCGCGTTCAGCGATTCCAGCCCGGTCTTCATGCAGTCGCGCTCGTACGGGACCGCGCAGACCAACGACAACACCCAGGGGCGCAACCTGCCCCTCTCGTACCGCCACAACATGACCATGAACGCCGCGTTCTTCGACGGGCACGTGGCCAACCTCACGATGGATCAATCGCGCGACCCGTCGCTCTGGTTCCCCGCCGGCTCGCGCCTCACGCCGTCCAACAACAACCAGATTCATCCCTCCGTGCTCGAGAAGTATCAGCCCGGCGATTACTTCGAGTGATCGCCTCGTGCGCCGCGTGCGCAGCGGACGCGATGAATGTTCGGTGAAGCACGCTGTGCGGCGCGAACACTTCAACTTCCGGGGGGATAGTTTCATACATCACCACGCGTGAGAGGCGGGCTCTCACGCAAGACTCGGACCGTACCCCCGCTTCCAACGAAGCAACCCCTTAGGAGAAGAGAGCAAATGCAGACTCGGACCACCATCACCGCCGCCGCGACGCTGCTCGCGCTGTGCGGCGCAGCGTTCGCCACGAACTACGACCCCACCGGTCAGGCCGGCCAATACGAGCACACCAAGACGACCACCGTCGTCCGCGGCTCCGGCGCCGCCACCACCGCCACCATCTGGGCGCCCTGGATCCTCCCCGAGGCCGACGCCGCGCAGAACTCCGCCGTCGTGCAGGTCGACGCCCAGGGCGTGCCCTACGGCGCCGTCTCGACGTTCGGCGGCCAGACCAACCCCTTCCGCGGCATCGCCGCCTTCGGCACCACCGACGCCGCCGGCTTCAACGGCGTCGCCAGCAACAACACCTTCATCACCGAGGGCATCACCAACCGCAGCAACTCCTTCGGCGAACTGGTGAACGACGGCACCGCCGTGTGGCGCGCCAACTTCGCCGGCCTCGAGCAGAACAACCTCGAGTTCCGCGCCCCGCTCCCCTGGCCCGCGAGCACCTCGCCGGTCGGCGCCGGCACGAAGGTCTTCGGCGCCTTCCCCGGCATCGACGACACCTTCGGCGGCACGGCGCAGCTCGGCACCCCCGGCGCTGAGCGCTTCAACGGCACGCTGTACACCGGCGTGGCAGCCTTCGACAGCGGCACCCAGGCCATCCCCGTCGGTGTGAACGTCTACGCCGGCCAGAACAACAACCCCAACGCGCCCTTCGCCTCCTGGCTCCAGACCGGCGCCCCCGTCCCCACCATCCCCGCCGGCCTGACCTCGGCGAACACCCGTCAGACGCAGCCCGTCGTGCGCACGCTCGCCCCCGACTGCAACCCCGACGGCGAGCTCTTCGTCATGTTCGGCGTCGGCTTCAGCGGCAGCTCGGTCACCGGCGGCTCCGCCCGCCCCGTCTACTTCGTGATCGATCAGGTCAACTCCAGCAACTGGTCCGACGGCTTCGTCTTCATCGACGCCGACGGCGACAACGACCTGAGCACCGCCAACCCCGACATCCGCTTCGTCGATCACCAGGCCACCGGCGGCGGCACCGGCCCCTTCACCGGCGGGCAGTTCAGCATCAACCGTCGCGGCCAGGTCGTCGCGGTCGTCGAGGACCGCACCGTCACGCCCCGCGGCCACTCCATCCGCCTCTACAACCCCATCTGGGACGAGAACTGCAACCTCGTCGGCTACGAAGCCCCGATCGACATCGCCGTCGCCGGCCAGGACGGGATCGAGAACAACATCAACAACACCACCGGCACGACGACGTTCACCCTCCTGCCCCTTTCCGGCGCCGCCATCGACGACAACGGCAACGTCTCCTTCACCGCGATCACCGAGGTCGTGACCGACGTGAACGCCATGGGCGCCCCCGTGCTGCTCGGATCCACCAACTCGCTCTTCTTCTGGCACGCCGCGAGCGACTCGCTGCACCGCGTGGTCGACGGTGGCCTCAACGGCGACGTTCTGCCCGCGCTCAACTCCGGCCCCGATCTGAAGCTCGGCTTCTTCCCCGTCGACACCGCCTCTGACAACTTCACCCGCGCCGGCTTCTCCTCGGACGGCCTCGCGATGGCCTTCTGCTTCCGCAACCGCGGCGCCGCCAACCCCGCCTTCCCCGGCTTCACGCCCGATGGCGGCAACTTCGTCGGCGGCGCTTCTGTCCGCGGCGTCGTCGTCGTGCAGCTCGAAGAGCCCGACGTCTCCGTGCCCTGCCCCGGCGACTACAACAACGACGGCGTGGTCGACTTCGGCGACCTGAGCACCGTGCTCGGCGCCTTCGGCTCCACCTTCGACTTCAACGACCTGAGCCTCGTTCTCAGCAACTTCGGCGCGATCTGCGAGTGATCGCCGACCAGCGCTGAAACGCCATACACGCACGGGACGGCGGGAGAAATCCCGCCGTCCCGCTTCCGATTCCGGGACCGCCCGGAACATGATCGCAGCGAACAATCAGCAGGATTACAGCATGCTCAACGCACCAATCGCGCTCCGCCGGTTTATTCTCTCCGCCTGCATCGCCGTTTCGGCGGCGCTCGCCTCGTCCGTTGCGCGCGGGGGAGGGTTCGAGGGCGTTCCGCTCCGCGTTGTCACCTTCAACGTGAAGGAGGGCGTTGGTGCGCCGGGCTCCTCATCTTTCAACGTCATCGGCGACTTCCTGACCACCGTGACGCAGAACCCCGGCAGCGGGAACACGGGCCTCAACCCCGACATCGTCGCCCTGCAGGAGTGCCGCAGCGACGCCAACCTGCTCGCCTTCCGCGATCAGTTCCTGCCGGGATACACCTACCACCGCACCAACCTGGCCGACTTCGGCGGCAACTTCAACGCCTTCTTCGTGCGCGGCGACCTGAACGTGGTCCACGTGCTGGAGCGTTTCATCGGCGGGCCGCGCAACCTGCTGCGCCTTGTGATCGAGGTCCCCGGCGCCGGGAACCTGCTCGCCGTCTACAACGTGCACTTTAAGGCGTTCGGCGACCAGCAGAGCCAGAACCAGCGCCGGCTCAACGCCATCGAGTCGGGCATCTTCGTCTACAACGATCTCACCCTCGGTCTCGACCTCACCGGCGACAACATCCGCGAGACCCCGCCCCCGTACGGCATCTTCATGGGCGACCTCAACTCCAACAACAACTTCGACGGCACCATCACCAACCTCTTCACCCACATCAACCTCGGCGTGCCCACGGGCATCCTCAACCTCCCCGTCGAGTCGATCGGCGGCGCGATGTCCGGCGGCCAGCCCTTCATCGCCACCTTCCCCGGCTCCAACGCCCGCCTCGACTACATCTGCCTCGACAACGAGCTCGCCTCCGTCTTCGACGCCAACGGCGACGGTCAGTTCAGCCAGGACGAGCTCAACTCGATGGGCTTCGTCTACTACTCCGGCGACGATCAGGGCGCGCAGTCCAACGGCAACGCCAGCGCCACCTCATTCGCCTCCGACCACCGGCCCGTCGTGTTCGACGTCTACCTCCCCCTCGCCGCCCAGCCCTGCCCCGGCGACGTCAACGGCGACGGCATCGTCGACTTCGCCGACCTCAGCGCCGTCCTCGGTGAGTTCGGCGCGGCGTTCGACTTCGCCGACCTCAGCGCCGTGCTTGCCAACTTCGGCGCCGACTGCAACGCATGATCACCCGCCCGCTCCCGCGGTCGCCATCGGAACCGTCAACCATGCCCACCCGGCCCCTCACGTCGTCGCGCACCGCGCGAGCGCTGCGCACCGCGCACCTCGCCCTGCTCACCGGCCTCGCGCTCCTTGTCACGCCGGCGCTGGCCGACCGCGTCGCCCCGGCGGCACCGGCGGCCCCGGCGGCTACGGCGCAGGCGCCGCGGCTGGGCTCGGCGGAACCCGCCGCGCGCACGCCCGGCGCCATCCGCGTCGCGACCTACAACGTGCTCAACCTTTTCGACGACCGCGACGATCCCAGCCTCCGCGGCCGCTTCGACGACGCCGGCGCCGCCAAGCCCCACGAGGAGAAGGTCGCGCTGGCCGAGGCGATCCGGCGCGTCGACGCCGACGTCATCGCGCTGCAGGAGGTCGAGTCGTACGACGCCCTCATCGAGTTCCGCGAGCACTACATCGCCGACATGGGCTACGACTACGTCGTCTCCATCGACGTGCGCGACGATCGCGGCATCGAGAACTCCGTTCTCAGCCGCTTCCCCATCACCTACGCGAGCGTGCGCCTTCACCTGCCCCTCGAGGGCGTGCACCCCGAGCTCTACGGCGACCAGCCCAACTGGTACGCGGGCGAGCCGATCGTCTTCAAGCGCACGCCGCTCCGCGTGGATGTCGAGGTCCCCGCGGGCCACGAGGGCGCCGCCGAGCCCTACGCGCTCACGCTCTTCGTCGTGCATCACAAGGCCGGCTTCCACGGCGCCTACTGGCGTGAGCGCGAGGCGGAATGGCTCGCCAACCACGTGCGCGAGATGACCATCGCCGATCCGTCCCACCGCATCGCCGTGGTGGGCGATTTCAACGCCCAGCCACACCAGCAGACCGTGTTCTCCTACACCGAGGCGGGCCTGCGCGATGTCTTCCTGGCGCGCGACTCCGACGACCCCGCCCTCGCCACCCACGAGAGCGGGCGCGTGATCGACATGATCCTCGTCAACGACGCTCTCCGCGCCGACGTGCTGCACGAGTCCGCCTTCGTGCTGGGCACGCCGCTACGCGAGGAGGGCGCGGACTGGCGCACCACGCCAAAGCCGCCGGGCTACGCCTCCGATCACCTGCCCGTGGCCGTGGACATCACGATCATCGGGCGCTGATGCGGCCGCACCGGCCGGCGGCGGTCACTCCCGGCGCAGGGTACGCTCGAAGAAGCCCATGATGCGCTCGTAGAGCGTCCGCACGTACACCGGGTCGGCGACCATGTGCGTCTGGGCGGCGAGCGGCAGGAACTCGTGCTCGATGCCCTCCCGCAGCAGGGCGTCGGACATCTTCAACGCGTGCACGAAGAACACGTTGTCGTCCGCCGTGCCGTGGGCGATGAAGAGGGGCCGCCGGAGCTCGTGCGCATACGTCAGGACATTGCTGCGCTCGTACGCCTCGGGCTCTTCCTGGGGCAGTCCGATGAAGCGCTCGGTGTAGTGCGTGTCGTAGTCGATCCAGTCCGTCACGGGGGCGCCCGCGACGCCGGCGTGGAACAGCTCCGGCATGCGCATCACCGCCATGGCGCTGAAGTACCCGCCGAACGACCACCCGTACACGCCGACGCGCGAGAGGTCCATCTCGGGGTGGCGTGCGGCGAGCGCACGCAGGCCGTCGGCCTGATCCTGCAGCGGCACGCCGATGAAGTCGCCGCGGATCACACGCTCCCACTCGCGCCCCCGCGCGGGCGTGCCGCGCCCGTCGATGGCCACGACGATGTACCCCTGGTCCGCGATCCACTGGTTCAGCAGCGTGTTCCGCCCGCTGCGCGACGCGGTGACCACCTGCACCCCGGGGCCGCCGTACACACTCAAGATCACCGGGTACGTGCGCCCGCGTCGGAAGTCCCGCGGCCGGAACACCGCGGCCCGGGGCGCCGCCTCGTCGCCCGTGGTGGTCGTCAGTTCGACGTTCACGCTGAAGCCGGCGCGCTCGGCGACGCTGACGAGCGTTCCAGCCTCCGAGCCGTCCGCCCGCACAACGCGCCACGTTTCGCCCCCGTCGAAGTGATCGTGCGCCTCGACCCGCAGCGAATGATCCCGCGCGAACTCGGCGCTGTGCAGGCCGCGCTCGGAAGTGATCCGCTCCGCCCGTGGCGGCGCCGCGTCGAGCGACACGCGGTAGACGTGCGTCTCCGTCGGCTCGGCGGAGGCCCGCACGTACGCGGCACGCCCGGCCTCGTCGAGCGAGAGCAGGCCGCGCCGGTAGCCGACGCCGAGCGGCGTGAGCGGGCGGAGCAGGTCGCCGTCGCGCCCGCGGAGTTCGAGGCGCCACTCGCCCTCACGCTCGCTCGTCCACAGGAAGCCGGAGCCGTCGGCCAGCCAGCGGGGCATGTCCTGATCGAGGTTGAGCCACGCGCTGTCGCGCTCGACGAGCAGGGTGCTGACGGAGCCCGACTCTGGGTTCGCCGCGAGCAGGCGCTGCTCGGTCTGGTGGCGGTTCTGCACCAGGAGGGTGAGCGGGGCGTTCTCCGTCCAGCGCACGGTGGCGAGGTAGGGGTACGCGGCGTCGTCCCATTCGATCCAGCGTGTGGGGCCGCCCTCGACGCCGATCACGCCGAGGCGGACAATGGCGTTGTCCGTGCCCGCGCGGGGGTACGGCCACGATTGCACGGGGCGGGCGGGGTCGAAGGCGTCGGCGATGTGGAACGTCTCGAGCCCCTCGACATCGACCTGCGTATACGCCAGCGAACGCCCGTCGGGGGCCCACCAGTAGCCCTCCATGCGCTTCATCTCCTCCTGCGCCACAAACTCGGCGAGGCCGTTGGTGATCGTCTCGCTCTCGCGCGTGGTGAGGCGGCGCTCACGCCCGGTCTCGACGTCGATGACGTACAGATCGCCGTCGCGCACGCACGCGACCATGCTCCCATCCGGCGAGAACCGCGCATCGATCGCGAAGCCCTCCCCGGCGCCGATCTCGCGGCTGGCGCCCGTCGCCAGATCCACCACGAAGAGCCGGCCCGAGAGCGGCACGAGCAGGCGGGCGCCGTCCCTCGACATCTGGAAGGAGGCGACGCCCCGCGCCGTCTGGCGCATCCGCTCGCGCCGGGCCAGTTCTTCGAGCGTCAGTTCCTCCTCCTCGCCCGCGAGCAGCCCTTCTGCGGTGAGCAGCACGCGCTCACGGCCCGTCGCGGGGTCGAACTCGTAGAGGTTCTGCTCGAACGAGCGCGGTCCGGACCGCAGAAAGAGCACCCGCTCGCCACCGGGCGTGATGCGGATCGAGGCGGGCTTGCCCAGCCGGAAGCGGTTCGTCGCGGCGAACTGCTCGAGGAAGCCCGGATCGGCCGCGGCGTGGCGCGACGTCGGCGGCGCACCCGACGAGGTTCGGTGGGCGTCCGTCGCGCAGGCGCCCAGCGCGAGCAGCGAGAGGAGCGAAGCGGCTATGGTAAACGGCGTTCTTGCGGTCGTCATGCGGGCATGGTACCGCTGACGATCCCCAACGATCCAGACACGAACCCGGAGACGCCATGCGCCGCGCCGCGATCATCCCCACGTTCCTGCTCGCCACGATCCTGCCGCCGTCAGATCACGCCGCCCGCGCCGACGCCGACGCGCTGGCCCAGCGCCAGCGCGCCTGGGAAGCGGCGCTCAACGCCGCGGTCGACCCCGCCAGCATCGCCCGCACGCACGAGACGCTGGCCGCCGAGCCCCACGTCGCCGGCACGGAGGCTTCGTTCCGCGTGGCCGACTGGCTGACGGACACCTTCTCCGAACTCGGCTACAACGTCATCACGCCCGAGTACTGGGTCTACCTGCCGCGGTTCGTCGACGCCTCGCTCGAGATCGTGTCGCCCGTCGCCATTGAGCTCTCAATCCGCGAGGACGTGCTCGAAGAAGACCCCGACACCGGCCACCCCGACATCACCCCCGGCTGGAACGCCTACAGCGGCAGCGGCGAGGTCGAGGCGGGCGTCGTCTACGCCAACTACGGCACGATCGAGGACTTCGCAACGCTCCGCGAGATGGGCGTCAGCGTCGAGGGCAAGATCGTCATCGCCCGCTACGGCCGGAACTACCGCGGCTACAAGGCCAAGTTCGCCGAGGAGGCCGGCGCCGCGGGGCTCATCATGTACACCGACCCCGCCGACGCGGTGCGCGGCGAGACGTACCCGCACGGCGGCTGGGCGCACCCGTCACAGATCCAGCGCGGCTCGATCAAAACGCTGCCCTACGCCGGCGACCCGCTCACCCCCGGCGTGCCGGCGCACTTCAACGCCGAAAGGCTGGACCCCGACGACGTCGACCTCCCCCGCATCCCCGTGCAGCCCATCGGCTACGGCGCGGCTGAGCAGATCATCTCCCGCATGCGCGGCGACCCGGCGCCCGACGGTTGGCACGGCAATCTCCCGCACGAGTACCGGGTGACGGGCGGCGACGACCTGCGCATCCGGATGCGGGTCGAGCAGGTGCGCGAGATCACGCGCATCCGCAACGTGCTGGCCCGCATGCCCGGCGTGGTGGACCCGATGCAGATGGTCGTCGTGGGCAGCCATCACGACTCGTGGGCGCACGGCGCGAGCGATCCGCTCGCGGGCACGATGGTCATGGTCGAGGCGGCGCGGGCGTTCGCGCACGCCGCGCAGCAGGGCATGCGCCCGGCGCGCACCATCGTCTTCGCCGCGTGGGACGCGGAGGAATTCGGCATCATCGGCTCGACCGAGTGGGTGGAGGAGCAGATCGAACGCCTCACGCGCGACGCGGTGGCGTACATCAACCTTGATATGTCGGTCATGGGCGACCAGTTCCGGGCCGCCGCATCGTCGCCAACGCTCCACGGCGTGATCGAGGAGGCCGCCCGCGCGGTGACCGAGCCGGGCCCCGACAACACCACGAGCGTCCTCGACGCGTGGATGGCGCGCATCCCGCCCGCCACGCCTGGGCGCCCGCGCATCGGCCTGCTCGGCGGCGGGTCGGATCACATCGGCTTCGCCAGCCACGCGGTCGTGCCTTCGATCAGCCTCTCGATGTCCGGCGCCGAGGGCGTGTCGTACCACTCCGCGTACGACACCATCGCCTGGTGGCGCAAAGTGGTGGGCGATGACTACGAGTCCGCGCGCACGCTCACGCAGATCACCAACGTCATCCTGGCGCGCCTCGCGGGCGTCGCCAGCGCCGACGGGTACGTCGGGCTGCCCATGCTGAGTTTCGAACGCATCGCTCCCGCCGCCCTCGCGCACCTCGATGCGCTCGCCGCACGCGCCAAGACGCTGGGCGTGGCGTTCGACCGGGCGCCGCTGGACGCCGCGGCCGCGCGCGTCGACGAGCGTGCCGCCGCGGTCGAAGCAACGCTGCGCGCACGGGGCGACACGCAGGGCCTCGACGCCGGCGTCGCGCGCACCATGATGCTCGTCGATCGCGCGTGGCGCGACGACGAGGGCCTGCCCGAGCGCCCGTGGTTCCGCAACACGTTCGTGGCGTCCGACGAGACCAGCGGCTACGCGGCGTGGGCCTTCCCGCTGCTGCGACGGGAGATCGAGCACCGCGACGACGATGCGCTGCGCGCCGCCGTCGAGCGCACCCGCGCCGCGTTCGAGCGCGTCGAGCGCGCTCTGGCCACGCTGGAGACCGAACTTAGCGAGTGATCACGCCGCGGCGTGGAAGGGGGGTCGCTCAGCGGTCGATCAACTCAAGGGCCAGTTCCAGCGCCTCGTCCCGCCCCGCGAGCACGCCCGCGCGCGTCACGATGGCGTCGACATCGGGGGCGATGCCCGTTCCGCTGATCGTCTCTCCGTCGCCGTCGCGGACGAGGACGCCCGTCCAGCGCAGCCAGTGCCCGCTGGGCAGCCACTCCTCGGCGAGCCACCGGCCCGGCGACCCGCCCGTGCGCTCACCGATGATCACGCCGAGGTCGTATCCACGCACCGGGACCAGGTCGGCCTCGGCTTGCCCGAGGGTTCGGACATCGGTGAGGAACACCACGCGGGCGTCGATCTCCGGGGGCCTGCTGATGAGGATGCCCTCGTGCTGCTCGAACGCGAGATCGACGCGATCCGGGCGCCGCGGCGTGGGGATCCACGTCCGCGCCGGCCACGCGGCCTCGGTGTCGTGCAGCAGCATACCGAGTTGCTCGCCCAGCGCTCCGTCGTCGGCGGCGCGGTAGTCGATGATCAGCCCGCGCTTGCCCGTCGCGCGGTGGATGGCGTCGATGATGGCCGATTCGTCGAGGACAGCGGTGTTGATGTAGAGCACGCCCGGTGCGACCTCCTCCACCGGGCCGCGGCGCGACGGGGCGAGCGTGGACGGCGGCTCGGTGCGGGTGAGACGAACGGGCCGCTCCTCCCCGGACTCGCTGCGCACCACAAGGGCGATCTCCGAGCCGCGGGCGCCGAGGGCGATGTCATCGAGCGCCAGAGCGCGACGCAGACGATCGGTCGCGCCGGGCGCGAACGCCGCGGCGATTTCGATGGCCTCGGCCGCGGGCACGCCGTCGATCTCGACGACGACGTCGCCGCGCGCGACGCGGGTGTCCGCGCCCTCGGGCGTGTTTGAGATGATCAGTTCCCCGTCGATCCACGCCCACGAGAGCGGGGGGGCGAACATCGCCGGCGCCATGTGCAGTTCGATGTGCGCCTGGGCGTCGCCCACGTGCGCGAGCAGACGCTGCACCGGGCGGAGCATGGCCGCCGGGTCTTCGTGATCGGTGGTGGCCGCGAGCGCAATGGATTCGTTGAGCGCGGCGTTCCATCCATCGTTCTCGAGCGTGGACCACGGGTGGAAGTGCCGCAGCGCGCCCCACGCGACAACGACGCTCCCGATGCGCACGGCGCGCCGGACCTCGTCTCGCGGGGCGGTGAGCAGCGGGCGGGGAACCACGGCGTCGGCCTCGTGCGTGGCGGCCGGGAGCGACTGGCCCTTGGTGCTCGCCCACAGCGTGATGGGGAGGCTGAGCGAGACGCCGCCGCCCAGGTCGGCGACCCAGGGCGTCATCGGGTCGGGAAAGCCGCGGAGCGCTCGGCCCGCCTCCAGCGCAGTGAAGAGACGGGCCCGGTGGAAGATGCCCACGCCGCCGAACTCCCCGAAGCCGACATGGTCCGCGGTGAGCACGCCGACGATCTGGTTGTCGGGCTCGGTGCGGATCAGTTCGATCTCCGGCGCATCCTCCTCGCTCAGAAAGAAGTGTCCGCCGGGCGCGACGGTGCCGAAGAGCTTGGAGAGCGTCTTACGCCGCTCCTCCGGTGTGGCCGCGTCTTCGACCGCCAGCACCCCGTTGACGGCGAACTCGGCCCAATCGAGGCGAATGGCGACATCAGAAGGGTGGAAAAACCGCACCAGCGACATCGCCTTGGCGAGCGCGGCGACGCTGACTGCCCCCTCAGCCGAGAGCGGTCGACGGGGGTCCGGGGCGTCGGTGGCGAGGGCGGGGGCGCTGAGAATCCACGCGCCCGCGAGGGCGAGGCGTGCGAGGACGCCGGAGCGACGCGCGGCGGACACGTGTGTCTGAGGCTGCTTGATCTTCATAGTGGGCCGGCGATGTACGGATTGCATTCGGTGTGCGTTTCGATGGTGTGCAGGCAAATGATACGTGGCCCGTCGACGCGGCTCCGATCGCTTTGGGCGTAGACCGATCCGGACGGGGAGCCGCCGCGGTTTCGGCGTGTCTGTGGGTGGGAAAGTTCCGAGATCCGGCTTCGAATCGCGCCCGCGGTGTTGGCGCCGGAGATCTCGACATGAACTCCTCGTCAATCGTCGTTAACACTTTCGCCAAGTATGAGACCCGCGAGATCCACTGCAGCGCCGTGTTCGACGCTTGGCTGACGTCGACCGCGGAGGCACCTGGCGCGTGGAGCATTCGCGTCGGCGATCTCGACATCCTCACCACAGAGGAGAACGCCGATGTCACCCTCCCGGGTTTAGGGCTCGTGTGGTACGAGAACCCGCTCATCAGAATTGTTCCGGGCGATGCAAACGGCGACGGCGTGGTCGACTTTGCGGACCTGAGCATCGTTCTGGCTTCATTCGGCATGAGCGGCGCCGACCTCCAAGGCGACCTGAACGGCGACGGCGTGGTCGATTTCCAGGATCTGGCGTTAGTGCTCGCCAACTTTGGAATGTTCTAGCCGCCCGCCGATGGACGGACGTCCCCGTAATGGCGGGCGCGTACCTTCGTCCTGCCGCTGTGGCAACGTCCGGGGAAAACTTTGGAAATTACGCTGGCAAGCCGCCTTCCATGAAGTATTGTTTCACCTACCGCGAGTGTGCCGGAAGCCCATACGCTGCGCCGATCGCACGCCCGTAAGAGTCCGGGCCGCCGCAGCACCGTTCGGATACCTAACTTGAGGAGACGGGAATGTCCCGAATGTGTATCACGAAAGCCACGACCGCCATGTTCGCCCTTGCCGGCGCCGCGCTCGCTTCGCCCTGCACAACCCACAAGCACGCCGACGCGTGCGTCGCCGGACCCTCCGAGCGCAGCGCCCTCGCAACGAGCGCACCGATCGCGTTCGCCCCGGGATCCGCGATCCCAGAGGTCCGCACCAAGCGTCAATTCCTCGACGACGTGGAGCGGGGCTACGAACTGACGTTCCCGCTCTTCGCGGCGTGCTTCGACGAGAACTCACCCCCGCGCGACGACATCCTCATGGCCATCGAAGAGACGATCTACGGCCTCAACCAGCGCTACCAGATCGGCGCCCGTTGGCCGGGCTCGCAGGGAACGCAGATTACGTTGACGTGGAGCCTCATCCCCGACGGCGTCTTTATCCCGGCCGCTTTCGCCGGTGAACCCGCCGGCCCCAGCGAGCTCTTCAGCCGCATGGACTCCATCTTCACCGCCCAGGGCGGGCGCGCGACGTGGATCGCCCGCATGGAGTCCGTGTACGAGCGGTGGTCGCAGCTCAGCGGCATCACCTTCAACCGCATCACCGTCGGCGGGAACGACTGGGACGACGGCGCCTCGTGGGGCTCTTCAGGCTCTTCCACCCGCGGCCAGATGCGCGTCGCGATGCGCAACATCGACGGCGGCGGCGGCACGCTCGCGTACAACTTCTTCCCCGGCAGCGGCAACGGCGGCAACATGGTTATGGACCGCTCCGAGAACTGGGGCAACTCCTCGAACACGCACCGCTTCCTGCGCAACGTGGTGTCGCACGAGGTGGGCCACGGTATCGGGTTCAACCACAATTGCCCCCAGAACGGCACCAAGCTGATGGAGCCGGGCCTGAACACCAACTTCGACGGGCCTCGCCACGACGAGATCCGCGCCGTGCACCGCAACTACGGCGACGCGTTCACGCCCAACAACACGACCGCGCTCGCCCACGACATCGGCTCGCTCAGCATCGGTCAGGTCGCCATGCCTTGCACCGTCCCCACCCCCTTTGTCGGCAACGGCTCGCTGTGCAGCATCGACCGCACCGCCGACGTCGACTTCTTCCGCTTCGAGATCAACGAATCCGCCTCGTTGAGCGTCACGCTCAGCCCCGTCGGCTTCACCTACAACGAGGCGCCGCAGAACGCCAACGGTTCGTGCCCTTCGGGCACCGCGTTCAACTCGCTGACCGTCGCCAACATCGGCATGCAGATCTTGACCTCCGGCGGCAGCGTGATCGGCAGCGCTTCCTCCAACCCCGCCGGGCAGTCCGAGCAGATCGACATCAACCTCTTCCCGGGCACGTACTTCGTCCGTGTCTTCCAGACCGGCTCGATCACCCAGTCGCAGCTCTACTCGCTGGCGCTGAGCATCGAAGAGGATGAGATCGTCTGCCCCGGCGACATCACCGGTGACAACATCGTTGACTTCAACGATCTCAGTCTTGTGCTCGGCCAGTTCGGACAGTCGGGCCCGGGCCTGCAGGGCGACGTCAACGGCGACGGCCAGGTCGACTTCACCGACCTGAGCATCGTGCTCTCGAACTTCGGGTTGGACTGCAACTAAGTCCGATCCACCCGATCCCTACGCACTTTAACGCGGCGCGCCCCTCCCGGGCGCGCCGCTTTATTTCTGCGCACCAGGCGCCGCTTCCGGGAGGAAGCGAGGGATGAACGAGGGTCATCGTGCCCGAAGGTCGCGCGCAAAGAAGTCGAGCCCCATCGACCGTTTGGCGTTCCACAGCGTCTCTTCCGCGACGGCGTTCGCCCGCGCTGTGCCGTCGCGGATGATCTCGATCACCTTCCGCTCGCCCGCCTCGCCCTCGAACGCCTTTCGACGCTCGCGCATCGGCTCGAGCAGCGCGTTCACGCAGTCGGCGACCTCCGCCTTGATGTGCCCGTCGCCGATGTCCGCGCCCCGGGCGTACTTGTCCTTCAACTCCGCCACGCGCCCGGCGTCGGGGACGAACGCCTCCACCCACTGGAACAGCGCGTTGGAGGTGTCGCCCGGCTCGGTGGGGGACTGGCGCCCAGTGAAGATGCGGTTGATCTTCTTTTTCACGGTCTTGGGGTCGTCACTCAGCAGCACCGCGTTGCCCAGCGACTTGCTCATCTTCTGCACCCCGTCCACGCCCACCAGCCGCGCCACGCGCCCCACCAGCGCCTGCGGGATCGGGAACAGCCCGCCCGCGCCGGGGTAGTCCGCGTCCTCCGTCTTGGGATCAACGCCGCAGTACATCTGGTTGAACCGGCGCGCGACCTCGCGGCACATCTCGATATGCGCCACCTGGTCCTCGCCCACCGGCACGCACACGGGCCGGAACGCGAGGATGTCAGCGCACTGGCCCACCGCGTACATGGGGAACCCGAAGGAGTACTTGTCGCCCAGCCCCTTCGAGTCGATCTCCGTCTTGAGCGTCGGGTTGCGCATCACCCGGTTGAAGGGCAGCAGCATCGCGAAGAACCACGAAAGCTCGGCGATCGCCGGGACCTCCGTCTGCAGCACCACGCACGAACGCTCCGGGTCGATGCCCGCCGCCAGCCAGTCGCACACGATCTCGATCGTGTCGCGCCGGATGTCACCGGGCGTGTCCGCCCGGGTGGTGAAGGCGTGCATGTTCGCCAGCAGGAAATAGCACTCGTACTCGTCCTGCAGGCGGACGCGGTTCTCGAGGCTGCCCACCCAGTGGCCCAGGTGCAGCGCCCCGGTCGGGGTGTCGCCGGTCAGGATGCGCGGCCTCTCGAGTTGGCTCGTTGTCTGGCTCATGAGGACGCACAGGCTAGCGTTCCGCGCCCCGCCCGTCACCGGCGGCGCGGTCGACACGACACCCGCCGGCCCTCCTCACCGCATCGCGATCCAGAGATTAAGGGCGTTGAAGGCCGCGTGCATCACGATGGGGGCTCCGATCCGCCCCGTACGCTCAAAGACCACCCCGAACCCGATCGAGACCGCGAAGAGCGTGGCCAGCGTGTACACCGGCACCGAGCCCGCGTGCATCAGCGAGAAGATCACGCTGGTGAGGGCGATCCCCAGCAGCGGCGAGCGCATCAGCCGCACCAGCCCCGTCTGCAGGAACCCGCGGTAGACGATCTCCTCGATGAGGGGCGCCAGCAGCACAACGTCGAGGATCACAAGCCAATGCCACGTGGTGGTGTCCGTGGCCGTCAACGCCTGCAGCGTGGTGTGGCCCATGATGTCCGGGGCCTCCGCGCCCCGTGCGGCCGCGATCCGCGAGGCGAGGGAGTACGCCGCGGTCCCGATCAGGTAGACGATGGGGAAGGCCAGCACCAACCCGACGACGCCAACGACCACGTCCGTCAGACGCGCGGTGAAGGGGTTGTCGCGCCCCTTGTGGAACGCGAGCCGGATGTACAGTAGACCGACGACCAGCGCGACGGCGTGCGCGCCGAGCCCGATCAACGCCACCCGTCGCAGCGTGTCGGAGGCGTCCGTCATGCCCCCTGTGTAGAGCACCAGAGCGCCGCCGCTCAGCGCCCAGACCGCCCACAGGCCCAGCGCGCCCATCACCCACACCGCCGCCGCCGCGGAGGTGCGCCGATCGAGGCTCCCCCGCAGGTTCTTTCTGTTCAAAAGCCGCCCCCCGCTGAGCAACGCCAGCGAGACGACGGCGCACGCCATCATGAAAAGCGTCAGAGACTGCCGCGGATCACGCTCGGCGGCGGCGCCCTGTTCTGGGTCGGCCCCGGCCGGGGGCGCCTCATCGCCGCTCGACGCGGGGGGTGCTGCGGCGGGGGGAGGGCCGGA
The DNA here is from genome assembly GCA_007693765.1 of Phycisphaerales bacterium. Lineage (GTDB taxonomy): Bacteria > Planctomycetota > Phycisphaerae > Phycisphaerales > UBA1924 > RECZ01. The sequence goes on from RECZ01000108.1 coordinate 20,673, forward strand.
CGCATCGCCTTGCGTCTGCGGTTGTGCAAGGCCTATCGTGGCCCCGTCGCTCGCGATTGCCGATGCAGTGGACGCGACGAGCATCACCCCCGCGATCAACCCCACGATCACCACCACCGACCTCTGGCGCCCACGAGAAGCCGTGACGACGCTCGACGAGATCATCCAGCACAAGCGCGAAGAAGTTCGCGAGCGCAAGGCGCGGACCGGTCTCGACGAGCTCAAGGAGCTCATCAGCGAGCTCGGGCGCCCGCGGAATTTCTTCGGGGCTCTGGTCAGCCCGGAACGGCCCCCGCCGACGTCGATCATCGCCGAGATCAAGCGGCGCAGCCCCTCGGCCGGGCTCATCCGACCGGAATACGATGGCGATGGCTTCGACCCCGTCTCCATCGCTCGACAGTACCACGCCAACGGGGCCGCGGCGATCTCCTGCCTGACCGACGAGCGGTTCTTCGGGGGCCGCCTCGAGTACATCCACCGCGTCCGCGACGCCGTGCCGCTGCCCGTGCTCCGGAAAGACTTCATCATCGATCCCTGGCAGGTTTGGGAGAGCCGCGCCGCCGGGGCGGACGCGATTCTCCTCATCGCCGAGTGTCTCAAGGAGGGGGAGATCATCGACCTGATGATCCTCGCCCGGCAGCTCCAGCTCACGACGCTCATCGAGGTGCACTCGATGGACAATCTGCTCCGTGTGCGCCCCCACGTCGGCTTCCCCTCGCGGTCCTACTGCCTGCTGGGCATCAACAACCGCGACCTCTCGACGATGCAGACCGACCTCGGCCACACCCTCCGCCTCGCCGACCTCGTCGAGGACCGCGCCGTGCTGGTGAGCGAGTCCGGCATCCGCACCGCCGAGGACCTCGCCCGACTACGGAGCCACGGCGTGCGCATCGCCCTCGTTGGCGAATCGCTGATGCGCGAGCCCAGCCCCGGAGCCGCCCTCGCGGCCCTGCTCGGTCGCGCTCCCAAAGACTGAAACGAGCCCCGCAGGGTATAGTGCCCTCATCACAAGGAGCACTCCATGCGTACATCAAGGATGATCACGCTGCTGGCCGTCGCGCTCGCCGGCGCAATCCTCGCGGCCCCGCTCGCCGGGTGCCAGGGGTCCACGAAGCGCGGCTCGGTGTACAACATCAAGCCCGATCGCCGCATCGAGGCCTACATGCCCGGCGCTCTCGAGCGTGTCCACAAGACCGCGCTCGAAGTGGTGCGCGACGACTTCGCGTACTCCATTCGTCGCGAGGCCGTCGACGCCCGGGAAGGCGTCATCGAGGCCCGCACAGCCCGCGACGAGAGCGTGCGCGTCGACACCTACATCGCCGGCGGCAGCGTCACCCGGATCGAGGTCAAAGTCGGCATGCTGGGCGATGTCCAGGCCGCCAGAGACATCCTCAGCGCCATCGAGGCCCGTCTGAAGCAGTGAGATTGGTCCTCGGCGGCCAACAGCGATGAGATGGCGCACAGGGATTGGCCCCTGTGCGACGACTGGTCATCTCCTGCGCGGCTGCAGGGCTCGGATGCGCCGGCGCGCCTCGCGCACCTGTGCGTCGTCGGGGAACCGCTCCACGAAAACAGTGTATTCGCGAAGGGCGTCGCCGTTGCGGCCGAGGTCTTCGAGGCATTTAGCGATGTTGAACTGGGCGGAGCCCGACGCGTTGTTGATCGCAAGCGAACGCCGGTACGCCTCGACGGCGTCGCCGCATTTCTTCGCTTCCCGGCGCGCATCGCCGAGCATGCGCCACAGGCCCGCGTCCTCCGGCGCCAGCACCAGCGCCCGCTCCAACAGCGGGATGGCGGCGGCGTGGTCGCCCTTCTGGCGCATCAGGTTCGAGGCGTGCGAGAGCAGCGCCTGCCGGCGCTCCTCGTCGCTGCGTGCGGCCTCCTCCGCCAAATCGTAGTGGCGGCGCATCAGCATCCAATCCTCATCCTTCGCGGCCAGCAGGGCGTGCCCGATGTGCCCGAAGTAGACCCCGTCGGGCATCGCCAGCAGAAGCTCCGCGTGTTCGAACGCCCGCAGCGGGTTCCCGCCCGCGATGCGCGGCGCGAAGGCGTAGTACATCATGAGGGAGAAGTGCGCCCGCTCGTGCTCCGGGTCGAGTTCGACCGCGCGTTCGTACGCCTCGCGCCCCTCGCGCGAGAGCGACGCCGCCTTGAGCATCGACGCGCCGCGCAAGCCTGCGAACAGGGCGCTGCCAAGTTGATAATGCGCGTCGGCGTCCTCAGGAGAGAGCCGGACGGCGTCCCGGCCGTGCGACATCGCGGCCTCGCCGTCGCCCTGCACGCGGGCGATCAGCGCCAGCCCGGCGCTCCACCGTCCGTCGCCGGGCTCACGGGCCGCGCCCTGCTCGAAGAGCGATTTTGCCTCGTCCTGCTGCTCAACTTCAACGCGGTCGGCGCGCAGCAGCGTATCGAGCAGTTCCCGGGCGTCGGTGGGGGGGGCGGTCTGCTGCCGCGACGGGGCGGTGTTCTCAGCGCCCGGCGCCGGATTGACAGCCAGCGCGGGGAGGCAGAGCGTCAGAGCGCACACGATGAACAATCCACGCATCGGCTTGAGTCTCCTGCGTCGGCGCACGGGCCGGCGAACGACAGGATGCTAGGAGGGCGAACGGGCGACGGCGGGCCCTCAGCCCAGCGCCGCCTGCGCCGCCGCGAGACGGGCGATCGGCACCCGGAAGGGCGAGCACGAGACGTAATCCAGCCCGATCTCGTGGAAGAACCGCACGCTGGACGGGTCGCCCCCGTGCTCGCCGCAGATCCCGATCTTGAGCCCCGGCTTCGCGGCCCGCCCGGCCTCGACGGCGTGGGCGACCAGCAGGCCGACGCCGTCCTGATCCAGCGCCTGGAAGGGGTCGCGCTCGAGAATCTCCTGCGAGAGATAGTCGGGCAGGAAGCCGTTGATGTCGTCGCGGCTGAAGCCGAACGCCATCTGGGTGAGGTCGTTGGTGCCGAAAGAGAAGAAATCCGCGTGGGGCGCCACGTCCCCGGCGAGCAGGGCGGCGCGGGGCGTCTCGATCATGGTGCCGATGGGGATGTGCAGGGGCTTGCTCCACCCGGCGGCGCGGCGCGTCGTCTCGATGGTCTCCTCGGTGAGTCGTCGCAGCGTCGCGAGTTCGGCGCTGGTCGCGATGAGCGGGATCATGATCTCCGGCATCGCCCGCGTCTTCTCGCGCAGGCACGCGATCATCGCCTCGACGATCGCCCGCACCTGCATCACGAGGATCTCCGGGTACGTGATCGCGAGTCGGCAGCCTCGGTGCCCGAGCATGGGGTTGAGCTCGTGCAGCATGGCGACGCGCTCACGCACCGTCGACTCGGGCACGCCCAGCGTCTCGGCGAGCCTGCGCTGGTTGACTTCGTCGTGCGGCAGGAACTCGTGCAGCGGGGGGTCGAGCAGGCGCACCGTGACGGGCAGGCCGTCCATCGCGCCGAAGATGCCCACGAAGTCGTCGCGCTGGTGGGGGAGGAGTTTCTCCAGCGCCCGCTCGCGGCTGGTCTTGGTGTCGGCGACGATCATCTCGCGCATCGGGCCGATGCGTTCGGGCTGGAAGAACATGTGCTCGGTGCGGCACAGGCCGATGCCTTCCGCCCCGAACTCCCGCGCCCGCTTGGCGTCCTCGGGGGTGTCCGCGTTGGTGCGCACGCGCAGGTCGCGTTGTTTGTCCGCCCAGCCCATGAGCGTCGCGAAGGAGCCGGTCATCCTCGGCGCTGAGGTCTCCACGGTCCCCATCATCACCTCGCCGGTGGTCCCGTCGATGGAGATCGTGTCCTCACGCCCCAGCGAGCGCCCGTTCACCGTCGCCTCGCCCTTCTTAGTGTTGATGCGCAACGCGCCCGCGCCCACCACGCAGCACTTGCCCCAGCCCCGCGCCACCACCGCGGCGTGCGACGTCATCCCGCCCGTCGACGTCAGGATGCCCGCCGCCCGGTGCATGCCGTCGACGTCCTCCGGGCTGGTCGCCTCGCGCACCAGGATCACCTTCTCGCCGTTGCTGGCGCGCTCCACCGCCTCCGCCGCGGAGAACGCCGGGCGCCCCACGGCCGCCCCGGGCGAGGCCGGCAGCCCCTTGCACAGCACCGCCGCGCCGCCCTTGGCCTTCTCGGAAAACGACGGCAGCAGGAGCTGCGTCAGGTCGTTGGCGGGGACGCGTCGCAGCGCCGTGGGCTGATCGATCAACCGCTCCTTCGCCGACTCCACGGCGATGCGCACCGCCGCGGCGCCAGTGCGCTTTCCGGTGCGCGTCTGGAGCATGAAGAGCTCGCCGCGCTCGATGGTGAACTCGATGTCCTGCATGTCGCGGTAGTGCTTCTCGAGCTTTTTCTTGATCGTGAGCAGTTGCTTGTGGATGCGCGGGTTCCACTCGGGCATCTGCGCCACGGGCAGGGGGGTGCGGATGCCCGCGACCACGTCCTCGCCCTGGGCGTTGATGAGGAACTCGCCGTAGAACTCGTTCTCGCCGGTGGACGGGTTGCGCGTGAACGCCACGCCGGTGCCCGAGTCCTCCCCCATGTTCCCGAAGACCATCGCCTGCACGTTCACCGCGGTGCCCTTGAGCCCGCGGATGTCGGCGATCTGCCGGTACCGCACCGCCCGCGAGGTGTTCCAGCTTTTGAAGACCGCCTCGATCGCCAGCCGCAGTTGCAGCAGCGGGTCCTGCGGGAAGGGCTCGCCGACGTGCTCCTTGTAGATCTCCTTGTACTGCGCGCACAACTCACGCAGCCCGGACGCGGGCAGGTCGGTGTCCGCCGCGGCGCCGTGCCGTTGCTTGATCTCGTCGAACGCCTCCTCGAAATGATCGTGCTCGACGCCCATGACCACGTCGCCGAACATGTTGATGAGCCGGCGGTACGCGTCGAGCGCGAAGCGTTCGTTCTTCGTCGCCAGCGCCAGCCCCTCGACGGCGCGATCCGTCAGGCCGAGGTTCAGCACCGTGTCCATCATCCCCGGCATGGAGACGGCCGCGCCCGAGCGCACCGAGACGAGCAGGGGGTCCTTCTCGTCGCCGAACGTCTTGCCCGTCTCCTTTTCGAGACGGCGCACCCGGCGCGACACCTCGTCCATGAGCCCGCGCGGCAGCGACCCGCCCTTCTCGTTGTACGCCGCGCACACCGCCGTCGTGATGGTGAACCCCGGAGGCACAGGCAGGCCGATCGACGTCATGTCGGCGAGGTTGGCGCCCTTGCCGCCCAGCATGTCGCGCATGTCGGCGCGACCCTCCGATCCGGTGGGGCCGAACGAGTAGATCATCCGGGCCGCCTTCGCAGCCGCGGGCGCCTTCTTCTTCCCGGCGCCGGCGCGGCGTGCGCCCTTCTTCTTCGCGCCGGAGGCGGCGGCGACCCGCTTCGACGTCTTTTTCGCTGCCTTCTTCTTCGCGCTGACCTTCGTGGATCTGCGCGTCGTCTTTTTTTTCGAGGCCATGGGCGTGTTCTCTCCGGGGGGGGCGGGTTCGCTCCGGGTGGGAGGGCTACGGATCGCCGGGCGCTGATCGACGCGCCAACAGTGCAAGGATACCCGCTCGACACCCGCGCACACGACGTATCATCGCGCACGGATGCAAGTCTCCCCGAGTCAACTCACCGCCACGCACCGCACACCGGCGTATCGCCGCCCGCTCCCCCTGCGTGCGCACCCGCTCGACGTGCTCAGTGCGTGGCCCGCTTCGAGGCCCGTCGCGGCGCTGCTCTCCTGCGACGGCGCAAACCACGCCTCGCGCTGGTCCGTCATCGCCCCCGCGGACGGCGCGGCCGTCGAACTCACCCCCGACAACCACGAGGCCGCGCTCGCCGCGATCGCGCCGGGGGCTGCGCTCCAACCCGGCGCCGAGCACGCCGACGCTCCACCCTTCTGCGGCGGCTGGATCGGCGCACTCCACTACGAGCTTGGCCGCTGCTTCGAACCGACCGCGCACGCGGGAGGCCGATCAAACGCCGACGCGAGCCCCGCGCACACGCCCTCGCTGGGGCGATTGGTGCGCGTCGACGCGGCGTACATTCACGACGCCCTCGATGACTCGTGGTCCGCGGTCGGCGCCCCCGGACGCCCCGACGCCATCGATGCGCTCCCCCCGATCGATCTCGACCATACCGCACGCGGCGGCTGGACCACCACCGACCTGCGCAGCGACTGGACGCCCGAAAGGTATCAGCAGCGCGTGCGCGCGGTCATCGAATACATCCGCGCCGGCGACGTGTTCCAGGCCAACATCGCGCACCGCATGCGCGCCCGCGTCCGCGGCGACCTCCGCGCCATCGCCCTGCGCCTGCTTGATGAGGCGTCGCCCACCTTCGGCGCGGTCCTGGAGAACGTGGCCGCGGACGGGCTGAGCGAGACGATCGTCTCGCTCAGCCCGGAACTTTTCCTCGAAGCCCACCTCGCCCGCGGCACGATCCGCACCCGACCCATCAAGGGCACGCGGCCCGCGAGCGTCGGCGCCGAGGCTCTGCGCAGCAGCGAGAAGGACGGGGCCGAGCTGGCCATGATCGTCGATCTGATGCGCAACGATCTGGGCCGAATCTGCGCCCCCGGCCGCGTGCGTGTGGATGAGGCGCGCACCATCGAGCGACACGCCCGTGATGTCCTGCACGCCGTCGCCACCGTCTCGGGCGACCTCCGCGCCGGCGCCACGCTGCTCGACGTGCTGCGCGCGACCTTCCCGCCCGGCTCCGTCACCGGCGCCCCCAAGGTGCGCGCCATGCAGATCATCGACGAGCTCGAGGGCGCCCCCCGCGGCGTGTACTGCGGCGCCGTGGGGTTCATGAGCGACTGCGGCGCCACCCGCTGGAGTGTCGCCATCCGCACCGCGACCATCACCGGGCGCAGCCTCGACGCCGACCACCGCGCGTTCGAGGGCGAGATTGTCTACCCCGTCGGGGCGGGCATCGTCAGCGATTCCGACCCCGACTCGGAGTGGGAGGAAACCCTCACCAAGGCCGGCGCCGTGATGCGTGTGCTCCGGGAGCATCCCCGCCCGCAAGGATCGACCGCGTGACCGACCGCCGCCCCGACGGCTACCGCGAACGCCCCGCCGGGGGCCCCACGCTCCGCGCCGACGTCGTGGAGGTCTACATCGTGCGCCGTCCAGCGCCAGCGCCGGCCGGCGCCACCGGGCAACTCGCCGACGTCGCCTTCCTGCAACTGCGGCGCACGCGCGAACCGCTCCGGGATACGTGGCAGCCGGTCATGGGGCACATCGAGGCGGGCGAGCGGGCGACGGCGTGCGCGCTCCGCGAACTCCGCGAGGAAACCGGCCTCAGCCCGGATCACCCCGCGTGCCGCGGCGTGTGGGCGCTCGAGCAGGTGCACCCGTACTTCGTCGCGGCGATCGACAGCGTCGTGCTGAGCCCGCGATTCGTCGCCGAGGCCGCGCACGACTGGGAGCCGACGCTCGACGCATCGCACGATGCCCACCGATGGGTGAAGCGGGCGGGCGCGCACGGGGCGTTCCTGTGGCCGGGCCAGCGGGCCGCGATCGACGAGATCGTGCGCGACATCCTGCCCGAAACATCGCCGGTGCGCGAACGCCTGCGCGTCGGGTGATCAGCGCACGCTGGTGCTCAGCCGCTGATCGCGCGGCTCGATCTCCGCACGGGCGAGGTCCGTCGCGAAGTAGCGGCGGGGGAGCCTCGGGCTCATACGGCAGAGCAGTTCATGCGTGCTCGTGCCCGCCGCCCGCGCCAGCGAGGGCAGGTGCGTGGGGGCCTCGCGGTCGACGCCCACCAATTCGACGCTCGCCCCGACGTGGGCGCACGTCTCGGGCAGGTCGGTCAGGTCGATGGTGATCTGGTCCATGCTCACAGCGCCCACGAGAGGGGCGTAGCGGGTCGTTCCGGAGGCGTCGCGCAGCCCGACCATCGCCCGGTTGGAGATCGCGAGGGGGTAGCCGTCCGCGTACCCGACGGGCGCGAGCCCGATGCGCGACGGGCGCTGAGCGCTCCACGTCCCGCCGTAGCCGACACGCTCACCCGGCTCCACGCGTGTGGCGTGGATCAAGCGCGTCTCCCAGTGCACCGCGGGGCGCAGGGAAGCGGCGTGTTCCCGGTGCTCGAAGTTCTGGGCATCGTGCGCTTCCTCGAGGGCGTAGCCGTACAGCGCCAGCCCGACGCGCACCATGTCGCGGTGCAGCGCCCGCGCACGGAAGACGCCGAAAGTGTTGGACTGGTGCGCGACGCAGTCTTGCGGGATGTGCGCGCGCACGCCGTCGATCCACGCCTCGAACATCGCCGCCTGCGCGCGGGTGGTCGCGTCGTCGCGGTCGGCGCTGGCGAAGTGGGAGTAGACGCCGGCGAGGCGCAGCGACGACGATGACGCAACCATCTCCACCAGCGTCGCCGCATCGTCCGGGCGCGACCCGCCCCGGCGCATCCCCGTGTCCACCTCTACGTGCACGGGCAGACGCACGCCCAGTTGGGCCGCCCGCCGGGCCAGCGATTCGAGCTGCCCCGGGCTGTGCAGCGAGGCGTGCAGCCGGCCCGCCCGCGCCGGGGCGAGCAGCAGGCCGTCGAGGTCGGCGGCGTAGGAGGGCATCAGCAGCAGGATGGCCGTCCGCGTCACCCCGGCCGCGAGCAGGTCGCGGGCTTGCTCCGGGGTGTAGACGCCCAGCAGTTCGACGCCCGCCGCCTCCAGCCGACGGGCGATGGGCGGGGCGCCGAGGCCGTAGGCGTCGGCCTTGATGATCGCGCAGAGCATCCCCTGGCGGGCCAGCGCGGGGTCGGGAGCGCCCCCGGTGTTGGCGGCGTCGACAGGGGCGGCGACGGACGCCCCGGTCAGGGCGCGGATCGTCCGCACGTTGTGCTCGATGGCGTCCAGATCGATGTCGATACGGCTCGTGGGCTGCACGTCTGGGGCTCGGGCGGGAGACGCCGCCGGGGGAAAAGGGGGGTGCTGGCTCCGATGACGCCCTGTCTTGTATCGCGCCGGGTACCGGCATACCATACGTCGCGGGTCGAGGGTTCGACCCGGCCGGCCGCACATTCACGAATCTCACGAACAGGAGCGACCGCGGCCCGCTCCGACCAACGAAGAGGACTTCGTCGAAACGAGAGCGCGTCCCTCCATCGGATGGTTCACGCCGGCCGTCTCCCTCCCGAGACGCACAGACACGGCCAGCGTCAGTCATCCGTAGCAGGGAACGCGTTCCGGGCAGGCGAATGCACAACCCTATGGGCGTCACAGACAACGCGCCGACCACGGACATCGACCAGACCCAGACAACCAGCCCCGCCGACACGACCGAGGCCACATCCTCGGGCGACGCCGCCGCGCAGAGCGAGGACACCGGCGCCCCGCGCAAGAAGCGCCGCCGTCGTCGTCGGGGCAAGAAGCCCGCCGGCGAGGGCCAGCAAACCGAAAGCGCGCCCAGCGCGCACGACGAGGACGCCGACGAACCCGACGCCGCCCCCGCGCGGCGCTCCGGGAAGAAGTCTCAGTTCAGAGCGCGCAAGCAGGTGGAAGTCACCGCCGAGGACGCCAAGGACCTCTTCGATGAGAAGACCTTCGCCGACCTCGGGCTACGCAACAGCGTGCTCAAGGCGCTGGACGCGATGGGCTTCAAGTACCCGACGCGCATCCAGGGGGCGTTGATCCCCGCGGCCCTCGCCGGCCGCGACGTCATCGGCCAGGCCAAGACGGGCTCGGGCAAGACCGCCGCGTTCGGCCTGCCGCTCTTTCACCTCGCGACGCGCCAACTCCCGTTCCAGTCGCTGGTGCTGGTGCCGACGCGTGAGCTGGCGATCCAGGTCGCGGCGGAGCTTTCTGAACTGGGCCAGTTCACCCCGATCAAGGTCAGCGCCGTCTTCGGCGGCGAGAGCGTCCGCACGCAGTCCGACCGCCTCGACGAGGGCCCCGAGATCATCGTCGCCACGCCCGGCCGCCTCATGGACATGGTCGAGCGGCGCGTGATCAGCCTCGAGAACGTGAAATTCGCGGTGCTCGACGAGGTCGACCGGATGCTGGACATCGGCTTCCGCGACGACATCCGCAAGATCCTGGGCATGATCAAGGGCGACCACCGGACGATCTTCGTCTCCGCCACGATCAGCCCCGAGATCGAGAGCCTGGCGCGCAAGTTCATGCGCGACCCGGAGAAGATCGTCTCCACCTCCGGCTCGCTGACCGTGAGCATGGTCGAGCAGCACTACCTGAGCGTGGAGCCGTGGGACAAGAAGCAGCTGCTGTACCACCTGCTCACGCACGAGGAGCCCGAGTTGACGATCGTCTTCTGCCGCACCAAGCGCACGGTCGACAACCTCACCGAGTACCTGCAGCGCAAGGGCGTGGACGTGCAGGCCATCCACGGCGACCTGCACCAGTCCAAGCGCAACAAGGTCATGGGCAAGCTCCGCGACGGCCACCTGAGCGTGGTCATCGCCAGCGACCTCGCGGCCCGCGGGCTTGACGTCGAGGGCATCACCCACGTCATCAACTACGACCTGCCCGAAGACCCCGAGGTGTACATCCACCGCATCGGGCGGACGGCCCGCGCCGGCCGACGTGGCGTCGCGTGGGCGTTCGTCTCCTCCGAGCAGGGCGGCCTCCTCACCGAGATCGAGAAGCTCGCCAACATCGAGATCCCGCGGATGGCGTACCCGGACTTCAAGCCCGGCCCCGTGCCCGCCGACGTGCGCGAACGACGCGAACGCGACGCCGAGCGTCAGCAGAAGTCGCGCGAGGGCGGCGGACGCATGGCCCCGCCCCCGCCGCCGAAGGCCGACAAGTCGCCCGAGGCGCTCGATCCATCCAAGTTCCCCGGCGGGCTCATCCCCACGAAGGCGCCCCCGCGTCGCCTCGGCGGACGCGTCCGCACCGGACGCGGCGGCTAAGCAACCGCACGACGGCCGATCCAAAAACATTCAGCCCCCGGCGCGTCATCCCGCGTCGGGGGCTTTTCGTTGGGGGCTGTTCGTTGACGCTGGGCGCGTGCCCCCCTCAGCGGTCCCTGCGCCGCCCGCCGCGCAGCAGGTCGTCGATGGCGGGGCCGATCAGTTCGTCGACGATGCGCCTGGGCAGTTCCACACCGAGTTCCTGCAGCAGCAGATCCGGCGCGGGTTGCGGCGTGACATCGCCGAACGGGCCGCGGAGACGCAGGGGGACCAGGGACGCGCGATCGAGCCCCGGCACGCGCCCGAACACGCCCGCGACCTCGTCGACGAGGGCGAAGAGCGGCACGTAGACGACGATGTCCATGCGCTCGCGGTGCAGATCGACTTCGCCGCGGGTCTCGATGGAGAACTCTCCCACGGGGATGCGCGTGCGCTGGTACGTGGCGACGCCCTCACGCACCCGCACGTTGATGACGGGGAACGAATCGAGCAGCGACCCGTCGGGGCGGTTGCCGGTTCTCTGCAGCAGCCTCCCGAGGAGCGGGCGTGTCTGGAAGCGGACGCGCCCGAGTTCGAGGCGCATGTCGGCGTCGAACAGGCGCATGTCCAGCGCATCGGGCACGCCGTCGCCCGTCGTGTCTATGGTGTTGCGCACCGGCCAGCGAAGGTTGTCCACGGCCAGGGTGGCCGGACCGTCTTCGCGCGTCTTTTCGAGGTTCGTGAAGAGGGGCACGAGGTACTCGAACGTCATGGCGCTCAGGCTCGGCGACATTTCGTGCACGCTGGCCCGTACGGGCTCCTCCGAGACGAATACGCCGTCCTGGACCCGCCCGCGCAGGGAGCCGTCCGTGCGGCTCGACTCGGCCCGCGCCCGCAACGAGCCGCCATCGCGAGAGAGCGCCCGCGCTTCGATCACGGCGGCGACGTCCGGCCCCAGCAACTCGCTCAGGCGCCCCTCCGAGCGTGTCATGGTGTCGAGCAACTCGCTGGGGAAATGGCCCGTGGCGTCGAGATCGACGACGGCGTTTACGAACGTCGGCGCCCCGGCGCTGTCCGCGAATCCTGTGACCGTGGCCCGCACCTCGGAACGCGCATCCGCGGTCGTGGGCGCCTGCGCCGCGCCCGGCGCTGCCCGCGCGGGCGCGAAGCCCTGGCGCGTCGGCGCCCCCGGAGCCCCCGGCGCCCCCGGAGACGTCGTGCGCCCCACGAATCCGAGTTCGATTCGCGCCCGGCCCTCGGCGGAGGCGCCCGCCAAAATCCGCGCATCGCTGTGGGTGATGTCGATCGTTTCGCCGCGCGCGGTGCGCAGCGCGGTGGCGCCGGTGGTCAACGTCGCGGCCGCGTCGAACACCCCGGGGAGGAAGGGCGCGTCGCCACGGCCGAGCGCAAGGCGCTCGATGCGCAGCGTCACGTCGGTGGGCGCGGTGAAGACGACGCGAGGCTCACCGTCCTCGGGCGGCGGCGTGAGGTAGCGCGAGGCCCATCGCGAATCCATCGTCCACCGCGCATCGAGCGGTCGGGTCAGTGTGACAGCGTCGTCGCTCACGAGCAGCGTGGCCTCCGTGGTGAACCGCGGCGCAGAGATACGGGCCGTCAGTGGCTGCGAGCCGTCGAGCGCGCCGGGCGTGAGCGTGACGTCGGCGTCGAAGGGCGTACCCAGCGAGAGCGCCAGCAGGTCGGGCGCGCCCAGCAACGCGTCCACGCCCGGCGCATCCACGTCCGTGAGACGCACGAGGGCGCTGGCGGGGGTGTAGTCGGCGTCGAAGACGGCCTCGATGCGCACACCGGCGAGCGCCGCGTCGGGCCGGCCGGGCAGGTACGCGGCCGCGGTCACGATCACATCATGGGCCGCGCCCGGGGCGAGCGCGTACACGCCCTCGGCGTGCAGGCCGCGCAGTTCGGCGTCCACGGGGCGCCCCTCGTAGGCGAAGGCGTTGCGGACGACGATGGCGCCGGGGGCGTCGAGCACGAACGATGCGCGTGATGCCCGGGCGAGGTCCGGCGTCCACGCCGTCATGGGCACATCAACGCGCCCGACCCGCACCGTCGCATCCACCGCGGACGCGAGCACGGGCCGTGGTTCGAGATCGGGTGCGTAGGCGGCGAGGACGGCGGCCGCGAGGCCCGGCGTGAGCGTGCTCGTGGCGGTCGCCTCCGTGAGCGTGAACATCTCGGGCGAGAGCGTGGCGCCGGCGTCCGCCGTGAGCGAGGCGGCGCGGAGCGAGAGCGTGAGCGCGGTCGTGGCGCCCTCGCCGGGCTGGGCATTGAACTCGACCGTGGCATGCTCCCCGACAGCGAGGCGGGCGAGCGGCAGGTGCGCTTCGAGGCCGGCGAGAGCCAGCAGCGCCAGCGGCGCATCCTCGATGCGCACCACCGCGCGGGGCAGTTCGCCGTCGCCGAGGCGACGCAGCGCCTCTGCGCCGGTCGAGCCCGGCGCCTGCGCATCGGCCTGCACCGTGAACCGTTCGCGTTCGTAGGAGCCCTGCGCCCGCGCCAGCGCCGAGGGCGCCGACCCCGGGGCGACGGTGGCGCTGAGTTGCGCCCCGTCGATCCGCACCGGCGTGGCCGCATCGGGCGCCCACACGTCGATGGGCCCCCCGACGTCGAGCCGTGCCTGCGCGCCCACGTCCGCCATGTTGAAGGTTTCCCCGGCACGAGGCAGCCGCACGACGACGTCGTCGAGGCGCACACGCACGGGCGCATCGCCCTCGATGCGCACGCCGCGTTCGCGCAGCATCCTCGCCAGCGCCGGGCCGGCGCGCTGCACCTCGATCACCACGCCGTCATCCGTCGAGCGCACGTCCTGCTCGTCCACGGTGAAGCGGCCGCGCCCCGCGATGTTGGCGCTGGAGATCTCGACCGACACACCCGACGGCAGGACCGACGGCGCATCGACGGAGGTCAGCGCGGCGTTGGCGACGACCACGACGTCGATCGAGGGCCCGATGTACGTCGCGCTGTCGAGGCCGAGCGGCGCCAGGAACGGCTGCGCGATGGTCGCGGCGAGGCCCCGGAGCGACGCCTCGCCCTGCATCCGCGGCGGCGGCCCCGGCCGGGGCGCGCCGTCCTCGTCGAGCACGCCCTGCGCCGTCATGTCGATGAACAGCGTTCCCGCGGGCCGGCCGTCGTAGGTGGCGCTGGTCGATGCGCGGAGGGCGATAGGGCCGTTGAGGTCGAGCGTTTCGAGCGAGGCTTGCAGCGGCGCGATCACCACATCCGCGCGCCCGGCGCCGTCGATCCCGGGCGCGGTGGCGTGGATCTCCGTTGTCTCCAGCACGGCGCGCACCGCGGCGCCGCGCAGATCGATCCGTCCGCCCTGCACCAGCATCGGCGCCTCGAGCACGTCGATGCGCAGCGTCGCGACGGTGTTGGAGCGCAGCGCGAGGTCCGCGTCACCGAGCCCCAGCCGCTGGGCCACGCCGGGTGTGATCGTCGCGTGCGCTGTCGCCGGCTCCTTGAGCGAGAAGCGCCACAACGGGTCCGCACGCCCGACGAGCGCGGCGTCGAGCGAAAACCCGGGCGCCCCCGCCGAGACCGCGATCTCCACGGCCCCCGCGTCGCCGTTGGCGTCCAGCGCGAAGCGCAGCCGCTCGGCGTCCGGGGCGATGAGCGACGCGGTGTCGAAGTAGGCCGCGACCTCGGGGATCGTCGCCAGCAGGGTCGCGGGCGCGTCCGCCACAACGCGGGCGCGGACGTTGGCGAGGTCGGGCGAGAGCAGGCCGCCGGGCTGTGTGAGGTTGTCGATGGCGGCGTCGATCTCCACGTGGCCGGCCTGGCCGTCGACGTCGACCCCCGCGCGCAGCTCCAGCACGGCGGGGTGCCCCACGCGGAACGCGGCGCGCCCGCGCACGTCGTGCACCCGGACGGACGCCGGCGCGCCGGGTGCTGGGTCGCGGTCGCGGTAGTTCACGGTCAGGCCGTCGAGCACGAACGCGCCGGCGAGCGTCTCGGGGAGGCGCGACGGCGAGGGCGGCGCCCCTGCTCGGCGAGACGCGAGGCCGTCCGGCCCAAGCCCGGTCCCGTACCCCGGGTGGCGGGGCGCGAGGGCCAGTTCGGCGTTGGTGTCTTGCGCGGTGGAGGGCCGGTCGATCGTCACCTCGCCCGAGAGACGCAGCTCGCCGAAGTCGCGCGAGCCGCGCAGGATCGGCCACACGCCCGTCGTCGCCGTGATCGAGAGATCCGCAACGAGCTCGCCGTCGGGCGCGCGCAGGCGCACGCCCTCGACGACCTGCGGCCCGCGCCACGAGAGCGAGACACGCTCCACGCTCACCGTGCCGTCGATGGTGCGGTTCGCACTCTGCACCGCGAAGTGCGGCGCGATGCTCGAGACGATGCGCAGCCCGAAGACCGCGGCGACGACGATGAGCACGATCACCAAGGCCGCGGCGACAGAGCACGCGGCGATGAGCACGCGTCGCATCCTGCCGGGCCGGTGTTTGGTCGGTCTGGCGTGCGGCGTGGTGGATCGCGTTGTCATGAACAAACCTCTTCCCTGCACGAAGCCGCACGGCGCGGCGTCGCGTGGCGCAACGAGCGCGACATCGAAGTGTAGTCGGCGCCCTCACCCGGCGCGGACGGCGGCGGGGGGCGCGCCGGCGGGGGAGAGGTCGAGCATCCGACGCACGGCGAGGAGAGCCGGTTCCCGCGCCTCGGGGTGAACCCGGACACGGTTCACGACTTTCCCCTGCGACAGGTTGTCCAGCACCCACAGCAGGTGCGGCTCGTCGATGCGGTACATCGTGGTGCACAGGCACTGGCAGTCGCTGAGGATGCGCACGTGCACGCCCCGCTCCGCCGCTTCGCGCGCGACCCGCTGCACGAGATGGACCTCCGTCCCGATCGCCCAGCGCGAGCCCGCGGGGGCCTCGCGGATGGTCTTCAGGATGAACTCCGTCGAGCCGGCGAGGTCGGACTTGTCCACGACCGACTTGTCGCATTCTGGGTGGACGAGGATGCGGATCTCGCTGGCGCGGGCTTCGTCGCAGTGTTCGGCGCGAAAGAGCTTGTGGACGGAGCAATGCCCAGCCCACAGGATCGCCCGGCTCTCGCGCAATTGCTCGGGCGTGGCCCCGCCCAGGCGCTCGCCCTTGCGCGCACGCCGGGGGTCGTACAAGCACGTCTCGCGGGCGACCTCCATGCCGAACGACGCGGCGGTGTTGCGCCCGAGGTGCTGGTCGGGCAGGAAGAGCACCTTCACGTCCTCGCCGGGTTCGAGCGGCGTGGCGCCGCCCTCGAGCGCCCACTCGAAGATGCGCTTGGCGTTGCCGGAGGTGCACACCGCCCCGCCCCGGTCGCCGACGAAGGCCTTGATGGCCGCGGTGGAGTTCACGTACGTCACGGGCACGATGCGCCCGCGCCAGCCCTGCGCCGCGAGTTCCTCGTGGAGCGCCTCCCACGCGTCGATGGCGTCTTCGTAGTCGGCCATGTCCGCCATGGAGCAGCCGGCGCTCAAGTCGGGGAGGATCACGCTGACATCGTCCGGCGTGAGCAGGTCCGCGGTCTCGGCCATGAAGTGAACGCCGCAGAAGACGACGAACTCGCATCCCTGCGCTGCGACGCGCTCCGCCGCGAGTTGGGAGAGCTTGAGCGAATCGCCCAGGAAGTCGGCGTGGCGCACGACCTCGTCCACCTGGTAGTGGTGCCCGAGGATGATGAGCCGGTCGCCCAGTTCACGTCGGCGCGCGCTGATGTCGCGGGCCAGATCCTTGGGGTCGGCCAGCGTGTAGCGTTCGTCAAGCGATGGTTGCCAGAGTTGGGGCATCGGTCCTCCGTCGCCGGGAAGGGGCGGACGACCAATGGTAGGGAGGGGACGCGACGGCGGCGCATCGGCTGCGCGGGCGCGCTCACGCCGCGTTGGCGAGGGTGTCTTCGTCGTCGTACGCCAGCGCGACCGCCTGATGGAAGTAGTCCATCGGCGTCACGCGCACCACGCGCGCCGGGCGCATGGACTTCGACTCGATCAGCCCCGAGCCCGGCGCGCCGGGCTGCACGATGGCGACCTCGATCCGCTCGCCCACGCGCACCAGCCGGTCGGCGTCGATGCGCACGAGGGCGCCGCCGTCGGAGACGTCCGCCGTCTCCGCCGCGGCGAACCGCAGCGTGGCGGGCAGGAACACCTTGGCGGGCCTGGCGCAGGGGATCCGGGGGTGGGCACGGCGTTCGTCGAGGGTCATGGTGCTCATCGGGGCTCGCTCCTTCCGGCCCGGGGGCGGGCCGGCGTGGTCCGTGTATCCGGTGCGGACCTTGCGTAAGGCCCGCCCGGACGCCACACCTATCGGCCCGATCGGGGCGGCACATCGGTCCGATCACCCGCTGTTTCGACCATCGGGCACGCCCGATCGGCTACCCTTGCCCGCCATGCCCCACGAGCAGCCCATCCCCGCCGATCTCGACCTCCGCGCCGTCGTCAGCGACGTCGACGGCGTGCTGACCGACGGCCTCGTCGGGCTCAGCGCCAACGGGCACAAGTTCCGGCAGTTCCACGTCCACGACGGGATGGGCGCCCGCCTGCTCATCGGGGCGGGCGTGAAGGTCGGCTGGATCAGCGCCAGCGTGGACGACGGCGTCATCCGGACGCGGGCCGAGGGGCTCGGCGTCCACGCGGTGGATGTGGGCGAGGGCGACAAGGGCGTGCGCCTGCGCCGTCTCTGCGCCGAGATCGGTGTCGAGCCGGGGCAGGCCCTGTACATCGGCGACGACGTCAACGACCTGCCCGCGATGCGGATCGCCGGTTTCAGCGTTTGCCCCGCCGATTCGCGACCCGAGGTGCGCGAGGTCGTGCACCGCGTGCTCGATGCGCGCGGCGGGCGGGGCGCGTTCCGCGAGGCGGCGGACCTGCTGCTCGCCCACCTGCGGGCGCGGGGCGTGGTGGGGATCGTGGACGGGGCGTTGCCCAACGCCGAGGGGCCGACGGCCTGATGTCCGCCCCGCCCGGCCTCGTCGTCACCCGTCGTGCGCACGCGAAGATCAACCTCGCGCTGAGCGTCGGCCCGCCCGAGGGCGACGCGGGGCATCACCCCATCGCTTCGTGGTTCGCCCCGCTGGACCTCTGCGACGACCTCACCCTGACCTGCCTCGAACCCGACCGCGCCAGCCGCTACGCGATCATCTGGGCGTCCGACGCCCCGCGCAGCAGCGCCGTCGACTGGTCCATCACCAAGGACCTCGCGGTGCGCGCGCACATGCTGCTGGAGCGCGAGCTGGGCGTGCGCATGACGGTGCAAATGAAGCTCGAGAAGCGCATCCCCGTGGGGGGCGGACTGGGGGGTGGATCGTCGGACGCCGCGGCGATGCTGCTGGCGCTGCGCGAGATGTTCTCGCTGGACGTCTCGCTCGACGACCTGCGGGTGATCTCGAAGGAACTGGGCTCCGACGTGGCGTACTTCCTCGACGAGCAGGCGGGCGCGGGGCAAGACGACGACCGCCCTCGCCCCGCGCTGGTGGAGGGGTTCGGCGACCGCGTGGAGCGCAGCGCCCCGGTGCGCGCGCACGCCGCGCTGATCGCGCCGTCGTTCGGCTGCCCGACAGGCGCGGTGTACCGCACGTTCGACGCGCTGGGACGGGCCGCGCTGCGCGCCGACGAGGTGCGCGCGATGGCGATGGAGGGGCGCATCGAGGACGGGGCG
>RECZ01000169.1 GCA_007693765.1 Phycisphaerales bacterium
GCTTGCCATGATCCAGCGCTGCCTGAGGCTCCTCGATCCGTCAAACAGAGCCTAGGTGGAGTAGGGGAAGCGATGCGCGGCGCCTTATCCGGCCACCTCTCCCGTCGCGCAGCGATGGGAGAGGGAGGGTGAGGGCTCCTGCATCGCTTCAACATCTACCGCGCCTCGTCTTTGCAACAGTGTGCGGGGGCGAGCAGGTCGCGGCGGAGCAACACTGGGTGATCCGATCCTTCGCCCCTCCGGGGCGAATTCGCGCGCGCTGCTTCTTTCCGTGGGCGGCGCTGCGCTTCGCCCACGGGTAGGTCCCGGCGCCCCCTTGGGGCGGGGATGCGCGCTGCGTTGCTTGTCGTTGGCTGGAGGACAGAGGAGGCTGAGTAGGTTGGGGAGCGAGGCAGTAGCCCTCTCCCGGCCTCTCCCATCGCTTTGCGATGGGAGTGGTGGCGGAAGGGCGCGGTGGTGCTGGTGCGGGGTTTGGAGTGCCCGGGGGTGGCGGGCCGATAGAGGGGATCGATGCCCGCTGATCTCAAGGCCATTTTGAAGTTGGAGGTGCCCATCATCGTGCAGCTCGCGGAGCGCGAGATGACGGTGGGCGCGGTGGTGTCGCTGACGCCGGGGGCGATCATCGAGTTGCCCAAGTTCGCGGAGGAGGAATTGGACCTCCTGGTGAACAACAAGCGGATCGGCGTGGGCGTGGCCGTGAAGGTGGGCGAGAACTTCGGCATCCGCATCTCGCACATCGGGGACGTGCGGGAGCGCATCCAGGCGCTGGCGGGCGCGGAGGCGAAGGCCGCGGCCGAGAGCCGGGAGGAGCACGCCATCGGCGGGGACGCCGAGGGCGAGGGCGGCGCACGCCCGGCTCGCGACGCGGCGGGCGCTGCGGGGCGCGGGCAGACGCGACGCGGCGCCGCGGACGCGGCCTGATCGTCGGCGCGACCGCACCCGCACCATCTATAGAGAAACTCGAGCACCGGGCCGCGCTCGGCGGCGCGGATTGACGCCGGCCGCGCACCCCCCCACGCACCGGGCGCGACGCGGGCTTGTGCGCGGGGGGTAAACAGCGCACTATGCCCCACTTGCACGGCGTTCGCCCGCGGCGCTCGCCCTGAAGGAGACCCACCGGCATGGCTGACCCCAACGGCGGATACGGCGCGAACACTGGGCCTGTCGAGCCCGCGCTCAACGGCGCGAGATCGACGGGGCTCTTCCAGACGCGGTACCGGGAAGTGACGCTCAGCGCGATCGTCTTCGGCGTGATCGTGGGGGCGATCATGAACGCGGCGATCACCTACGCGGGCCTGAAGATCGGCTTCACGATCGTGGGCAGCGCGATCGCGGCGGTGCTGGGCTTCGGCGTGCTGCGGGGGCTGCTGCGCCGGGGGTCGATCCTCGAGGTGAACATCGGGCAGACGATCGCGTCGGCGGTGAACACGCCCAACTCGGGCGTGATCTTCACGGTGCCGGTGCTGTTCCTGCTGGGGTATTCGCTGGGGGTGGAGACGGCGGACTTCTGGCTGATCACGCTCGCGTGCATGGCGGGGGCGATCCTGGGCGGGGCGTTCATCATCCCGCTGCGGAAACAGATGATCGATATCGACCGGCTGCGCTTCCCCAGCGCCACGGGCGTGGCGGTGATTTTGAAGTCGCCGGGCGCGGGCGCCGCCAAGGCGCTGGTGCTGGTGGCGGGCATCGTGCTCTCGATGCTGCTCTTCGCGCCCGCCGGCCTGCCGGCGCTGACGTACGCGGCGAACCTCGACAACCTCGACCGGCTCGTGGAGCGCGAGCGCATCACGAAGACGGATGCGGTGCGCACGCGGATCATCGCGTCGTGGATCGAGCAGGAGCAAGCGCCGGATTGGCTGGTGGAGCGCGGGCGGGCGCTGACGGAACTGAACCGGCTGCGCGATGAGCGATCCGAGAACCCCAAGGACGAGATCCTGCGTGCGCGGGTGCGCGAGGCCGACGCCCGCGTCGAGGCCCTCCGGGCGCTCGAAGCGGGGCTGACGGTCCCGCCGCCGCCGGGCATGGAGCATGCGAGGCCGCTCGAGGCGACGGGGTTCAACGACGACATGGCCCGGGCCGCGGCGCAGGCCGCGGCGGGCGAGCGCACGTGGGATCGGCTGCGCAGCACGCGCTTCGGGTGGGCCGCGGACCGGCTGCCGGGCTACAAGGACCTGCAGTTGCGGCTCAGCAGCGAGCCGCTGGGTGCGGACGAGGTGATGCCCCCGGGGGATGAGTCGGACCTGTCGCTGCGCGTCGACCGCGCCCGCGACGGCAATCCGGACCTGTGGGTGACGGACAACCAGATCAACGTCGGGCGGCGCATCGGGCTGCCCGATCAGATCGAATTGATCTTCGCCATCGCGCCCTTCGCGCTGGGGGCGGGGTTCATCACGGGGCGCGCCGGCCTGATGGTGCTGGCGGGCGGCGTGCTGGCGTACTTCATCCTCAACCCGGTGGTGTACGCGATGGGCTGGGTGCCCGAGACGCTGCGGGCGCACGAGGCGCCGGACTACGCGTTCTTCGCGTTCAACCGCCCGCTGGGCATCGGCCTGCTGCTGGGCGGCGCCATGATGGGCGTGCTGGTGTCGTTGCCGGCGATCCGCGAGGCGATCAAGAGCGTGGCGATGGCGGGGCGAACCAAGGGCGGATCTGACGAGTTGGGCATCAAGGTGCTGGTGGTCGCGGTGCTGGCGGCGCTGGCGCTGCTGTTCGTCGCGGCCGACTTCGTGGGCAACAAGCCCATCAACACCGTGTGCCCGCTCACCGAGGTCAAACTGGTGGGCGACGACGCGCCGGGCGTCATCCACACCGTCTCGTACAAGGGCTACGGCCTGGCGCTGGCGGGCGACGAGGCGCTGGCGCAGTGGGAGGGCTTTAACGGCGAGCAGCGCGACGGCGTGCTCGACAAGATGGGCGTGCGACCGGGTTGGCTGGCGGGGCTGAACCCGCACCTGCGGGCGCTGATCATCGCGCTGGTGGGCGCCGCGTGGATCTGGTTCGCGGGCATCATCATCGCGCAGTGCACGGGCATGACAGACTGGTCGCCGATCTCGGGCATGGCGCTCTTGACGGTGGTGCTGGTGATGCTGCTGGCGGGAACCGGCGCGGTGCTGGGGGCCGTGCTGATCGGGGCGGCGTTGTGTGTAGCCATCACGTGCGCGGCGGACATGATGGCGGACCTGAAAACGGGCTATCTGGTGGGCTCGCAGCCCAAGCGGCAGCAGATCGTGGAGCTGATCGCCACGGGCGCCGGGCCGCTGATCTGCATGATGACGCTGCTGCTGATCGTCAGCGTGAACATGAAGAGCGTCGGCATCCCCATCGGGCCGGGCACGGAGACCGTGGCGCCGCAGGCGCAGGCGCTGCAGGCGGTGATCACGGGCGTGCAGGGCGGCGAGATGCCCTACGCGCTGTACGGCTTCGGGGCGCTGCTGGGGGCGCTGCTGGGGATGGGCGCGTTCGCGGGCCTGGGCGTGCTGGTGGGGCTCTCGATCTACCTGCCGTTCTATTACATCGCGACGTACGGCATCGGGTGCGTGATCAACATCGCCGTGACGAAGGTCAAGGGGCGGCGCTGGTCGGAGGAATGGGGCGTGCCGTTCGCGGCGGGCCTGATCGTCGGCGAGGCCATCCTCGCGCTGCTCATCAACGTCACCGTTCTGCTCAGGGGCTGATCCGATGAAGAACCTCGCCTTTTTGCTGATCGCGGTGTGCCTGACGCTGGGCGTCATCGCGGCGACGACCGCGTACGTGCCGCGTCTGAGCCTGCCCGACGAGCAGTTGCTCGGCCTGACCATCAACGCGGCGGCGGGCATGGAAGACCGCGACGACGGGCGGCGCGTCGCGATCATCACCGACGAGACGAAGATCACGCCCGAGGTGCTGGCCACGCTGCGCGAGGCTGGCGTGCAGCGGGTGCGGGTGAAGGAATTCTCGTTCGCGCGGTGGTCGCACTGGTGGCTGATGCTCATCGCGGTCGGCGGCCTGACGGTCGGGGCGGTCGTGGTGCGGACAAGCACGCGGCGCGAGATCGAGACGGCGATGGCCGAGGACGGCGAGAAGGACAGCCTCAACCCCGTCGCCATGATGGAGATGATCCGCGAGACGATCCACTCGCTGGACGCGTCGCTGCCGACGATGGCGGACGACGAGTCGCGCAACGCGGCGATCGTCGAGCAGTTCGGCGAGGTGCAGGCGACGATGGTCCCCGCGTTCGTCGAGGCGCGCCCGCGGCTGATCGCCAAGCTCGGCCTCGGCGGGTTCGCCGAACTCATGGACCGCTTCGCGGCGATGGAGCGGCAGGTGAACCGGGCGTGGTCGGCCGCGGCCGACGGCGTGACCGAGGAGGCCCTGATCTGCGTGCGGGCGGCGGCGCCGCTGGCCGACGAGGCCGCCGCAAAGCTGGGCACGTGATCCCGGCGCTGCGCCGTACAAGGCTACTACAACAACTACGCCGCGATGTCCGCGATGTCTTCGAGGATCGGCGCGACGGCGCGGGCGCGGCGCATCGGGGTGTAACGCGTGCGCGGGGGTGAGGCATCCTCCACGACGCGGCGCACGAAATCGACCGACGCGAGATCGCGCAGCGTGCTCGTGAGGGCGCGCGGGGTGACGCCCTGCAGGGCGCCGGCGATGTGAGCAAAGCGGTCGGCGCCGCGGTGCAGGGCGTAGACGGTGGGCATGGACCACTTGCGCAGACAGGCGTCGCGGGCGTCCATGCGCCGGATCGATTGCAGCAGGCGGTCGCAGTGCGGGCCGGCCGCGAGGCCGGCGTGCGTGGGGAGGAACTCCGGGCGGAGGGGGTGGCCGTAGCCGGGGTTTGGCGCGGCGAGCCCGAGCTCCACGAGGGCGTCGAGGGCGGAGCGGACGGAGTCGCGCGGGGCGTCGAGGCGGTGGGCGATCGTGACGAGGCGCCCGCCCCCGTCGCGGGCCAACTGGGCGAGAGCGCCGGGCGCCCAGCGGTGGTGGAAGAGCCTGACGAGGGCCTCGGCTCCGGGGGCGCGGGGGGCGTCGTCGGGCTCGGCGGCGGGTCGCGGGCTGGGGGGTTGCGGGGGCACTGCCAGAAAGTATACTCGGTATACCTTTCCGGGTCACGGCGCGGCGCGTGTGCGTCGCGGCCGTGCTCGGCGCGAGACGCGCGGCGGCCGCCGCGGACAGGAGTTACACCATGCCCTCACCCATCGGGTACGACGGCGCGCTCACGTGCGCTATTTTCGTGACGGACTTCGACCGTTCCATCAAGTGGTATCAGGACGTGCTGGGGTTCCAACTGCTCTACAGGATCGACGACATGCGCTGGGCGGAGCTGGCGACGGAGGTCGATCGGGTGAACGTGGGGCTGGGCGAGGACCCGGAGTTCAAGGCCGGCAAGGGGATCAAGCTGACGTTCGGCGTGAAGGACATCGGGCACGCGCGGGCGACGCTGGAGAGGGCGGGCGTCCGCTTCGACGGCGAGACGGAGACGTACCCCGGCATGGTCAGCCTCGCGACGTTCTTCGATCCGGACGGCAACGCCCTGATGTTCTTCCAGGACCTCGCGCAAGGCGGTGGCCGGTGAGGCGCCCGCGTACCGGATCGGCGCTGCGCGCTGCCGCGCTGGCGGCGCTCGTGTGCCTCCTCGGCGCGCTGCCGGCCCGCGCCGGCGCGGCGGTCGCCACGCTCGACGATTTCGCGTGGCTGGCGGGCTCATGGATGAACGAATCCGAGCGCACCACGACCGAGGAGCACTGGACCGACGTCCGGGGCGGGACCATGCTGGGCATGTTCCGGCTGACGGTCGCGGGAACCGCGCGCATGCACGAGTTGATCCTGCTCGAACAGGACGGCGACGATGTGGTGATGCGACTCCGCCACTTCGGGGCGGGGATGCGGGCGTGGGAGGATGCGCCCATCGTCTTCCGCCTGACGGAGGCCGCGGCAGGCGTGTACCTGTTCACGCAGGAGGACGCCCCCACCACACTCGAGTATCGGCGCACGGACGAGGGCTCGCTGGTCGTCACGCTGAGCAAGCAGAACGACGAGGGCGCCGTGCAGCGCACGCGGTTCGAGATGCGCCGGGCGGAGTGAACCGGCGCGGGCGCGATCAGCGATGATGGATCTCGGCGACGGGGAGCACGCCGCCCTCGAGGCTCCATTTCAGCTCGATCTCGATGCGCAGTCCCTTGACGATGACGCCCGGGGGGATGTCGTCGGACGCGGGCGGCGTCAGCTCGATCGTCGGCGGGGGCGGGCGGCGGCGGGCGCGGGGGTCGGGCGGTGGGACCTCGGGCGGTTCGAAGAGGGTGTCGTCCGCGCTGTCGAGGGTGCGGGGCACGCCGTGGTCGAAGCGTTCGAGCGTGAAGCGGACGCGGCGGAGTTCGTCGCGCAGTTGTTCGATGGATTCGGGCGCGGGCCGGCGCGTGGTGTGGAGCCTGCGCAGCCCCTCGCTGAGGAACTCGACGCGCTCGGTGGCGGTGGAGACGGGGTCGGGCTCGAGGTCGAGCATGAATCGGCGCCACGCCTGCTCGAAGGCGCCGGCGTCGTCGGTCTGGAAGGCGCGGGCGAACGCGCGCTGCCGGTCGTAGCCGGAGACGATGAGGCGGAGGTACTCCTCGAAGGGGCGGGCGAAGCGCCCGTTGTCGGCGTGGAAGAGGAAGTGGACCATCGCCCACGCCTGGTCGTACATGACGCCGGCGCGACGGTCGCCGCGCGAGACGCGGGCGTTCCACTGGGCGTGCTCCATCCCGAGCATCTCTTCGAAGGGGAAGTGCAGGCCGGCGCGGATGGCCTGCTGCACGCGGCTGAGGCGCGAGGCGGGCGCGAGGCCCTGCTCGAAGCGCCGCCCGATGAGGATGCCGAGGCCGAAGTACTCCGCGAGGCCCTCGTTGGCCCAGATGGGGAGGTTCGCGCCGATGCGGAGGTGCGCGAACTGGTGGAAGCCCTCGTGCTGGAGGACGTGCAGCATCTCGATGCGGTCGTAGCCGTGGACCCACGTGGCGAGGCCGGCCTCGCCTTCGGTCGCGAAGAAGACGCCGCCGGTGTTGCGGGCGTCGAGGCCCATCGCGCCGAGTTCCTGCACGTACGTCATCTGGTTCGAGAAGAGGTACATGCGCACGGGCTTGGAGTCGCGCACGCGGAACGCGGGCAGGCGCTGCACGTAGGCGTCGTGGGCGGCGTCCATGTGCTGGGCGATCCAGCGGACGCTCGCGGGGTTGAGGTCGGTCATGACCTCGTAGTGTTTGGTGCGGAACGAGTTGAAGCGCTGGCCGCGGGGCTGGGCGAGCGTGGGCGCAAGCAGCGCGAAGAGCAGCAGCGCGACGACGCCGAGGCGGGCGGTTGATCGGTATTGCAAGGTGGCGATCCCCCTCTCCGGTCAAAGGTCCACACGGGCGAACGAGGCCGCAGCATACCGCGGTGGCCGGTTTCACCAAAGACTGTCCGCAGTTTTTCAGCCGATGATCTTCGCGGCGTACACCCGCGCTGCATCGAGGGCGGCCTGGGTGTTTTCGGGTTGGGAGCCGCCGCCCTGGGCGGAGTCGGGGCGGCCGCCGCCTTTGCCGCCGCAGGCCTGGGAAGCCTCGCGCACCCAGTCGCCGGCCTTGAGGCCTTTCTTGATGAGCGCCTCGGGCACGCCGGCGACGATGGTCACCTTGCCGGCGTCGTGGTCGGGGCTGGCGAGGAGGACGGCGCTGTCCTTGTGCTTCGCGCGCACGGCGTCCATCGCGCTGAGCAGCGCCTGGCGGTCGGAGCCGGCGGGGATGAGGCCGACGATCACGCCGCCCTCGCCCCCCTGCTCCGCCAGCGCGCGGGCCGCGGCGACGGCGTCGTCGCGCCCCGCGGCGGCGGCCTGCTTTTGTGCGCTCTTCACGCGCTCCTGCAGCTCGGCGAGCGCGCTCTGGACGTGGCGCCGGAAGGTCGAGGGGATCGTCTCGGTCTCGAGCGCGGCGTTGATGTCCTGCACGACGCCGTGGAGCTCTTCGTCGGTGCGCAGCGCGGCGGCCTTGGCGCGTTCGAGCAGGCGGTGGCCCGTCTCGACGGCGCGCTCCGCGTCGGCGCCGGTGATGGCGGTGACGCGGCGCACGCCCTTGGCGACGGCCTCCTCGCTGAGTATGGCGAAGGCGACGGCCTCGCCGGTGCGCGCAAGGTGCGTGCCGCCGCAGAACTCGATGGAGCGGTCGAGCCAGGCATCGTTGTCGGGGTTCGCCAGCAGGTCGGGCACAGCGGGACCGATGGAGACGACGCGCACGGGGTCGGGGTAGGCCTCGCCGAAGACGGCGCGGAGGCCCTTGATGGCGCGGGCCTGTTCGAGGGGCACAATCTCGGCGTGGACGGGCAGGTCGCGGGCGATGTCGTCGCGGACGCGCTGCTCGGCCTGCGTGATCTGCTCGGGCGTGAGGGCCTTGGCGCAGGCGAAGTCGAAGCGGACTCGGTCGGGCGCGACGAGCGAGCCCTTCTGGTCGGCGCTCTCGTGCAGCACGGCGCGGAGGGCGTGGTTGAGCAGGTGCGTGGCGGTGTGGTTGGCCATGATCGGGGCGCGGCGATCGTGATCGACCTCGATGACGACGTCGTCGCCCACGCGAAGCGCGCCGGACTTGATGCGCCCGGTGTGCAGCACGTAACCGGCGAAGACGCGGGTGTCCTCGATGATGAAGGCGGCGCCGGACTTGGTGATCGAGCCCGTGTCGCCCACTTGCCCGCCCATCTCGGCGTAGTGGTTGGTCTTGTCGAGGATCAGGCCGAAGCGGTCGTTCACGCCGACGCTCGAGGCGCGGAGGTCCTCGTCGAAATCCGTGCCGTTCCAGATGGCCTTGACGCGGGCGCGCACGGGCTTGGCGGTGAACTTCTCGCTGTCGTTGGTGGGCTTGACGCCCAGGGCCTTGAGCGAGGCGACCTGATCCGTGCCGAGGGCGAGGGCGTCCGCCCCCCCCGCTCTCCCGCCGGCGCGGGAGCGTTCGCGGGCTTCCTCCATGAGGCGCTCGAAGCCGGCGACGTCGACGGTCATGCCGCGCTCGGCGGCCATGATCTGGGTGAGGTCGATGGGGAAGCCGTAGGTGTCGTGGAGTTTGAAGGCGTCTTCGGCGCCGACGGTCTTCGCGTCGGTGCGCTGCGCGGCGTCGTCGAAGTGCTGCATGCCCGCGCTGAGCGTGCGCCCGAACGAATCTTCTTCCTCCCGAATGATGTCGATCACGCGCTGCGGGTCGGCGCGCAATTCGGGGAAGGCGTCGCCCATGGTCTCGACGATGGTGGGTACGATGTCGCAGAGGAACGCGCCGGGAGCGCCGAGGTGCTGGCGCCCGTGGCGGACGGCGCGCCGGAGGATGCGTCGGAGGACGTAGCCGCGGCCCTCGTTGCTGGGCGGGGCGCCGTCGGTGATGGCGAAGGTGAGCGTGCGCGCGTGGTCGGCGACGACGCGGTAGGCGATGTCGCGCGGGTCTTCGAGCGCGCCGGTGTAGGCGGGCGCGCCGGTCACTTTCCGAATGCGGTCAAAGAGGGTCGTGAAGAGGTCGGTGTCGTAGTTCGACTGCTTGCCCTGCAGCACGCGAACAAGGCGCTCCAGCCCCATGCCCGTGTCGACATGCTTGGCGGGGAGGGGCCGGAGCGCGCCCTCGCCGCTCTGCGCGACGCGGTTGAACTGGA
Organism: Phycisphaerales bacterium; assembly: GCA_007693765.1. GTDB lineage: Bacteria > Planctomycetota > Phycisphaerae > Phycisphaerales > UBA1924 > RECZ01. The sequence continues at coordinate 9,616 of RECZ01000169.1, forward strand.
TGAAGACGAGGTTCCAGATCTCGATGACGTCGGGGTGGCCGGCGTTGACGAGCGTGTCGCCGGGGGTTTGCGCGCGCTCGGCGTCGGAGCGCCCGTCGTAGTGGATCTCGGAGCACGGGCCGCAGGGGCCGGTGTCGCCCATTTCCCAGAAGTTGTCCTTGGCGTCGCCCGGGAGGATGCGGCGTTCGGGCAGGTGGGCGCGCCAGAGGTCCCACGCCTCGCGGTCGGGGTCGAGGCCGAGGCGCTTGTCGCCCTGGAAATAGGTGGCGTAGAGGCGGTCGGGGTCGACGCCCCAGACCTTGGTGAGCAGCTCCCACGCCCAGTCGATGGCCTCCTTCTTGAAGTAGTCGCCGAAGGACCAGTTGCCGAGCATCTCGAAGAAGGTGTGGTGGTAGAGGTCCTTGCCGACGTCGTCGAGGTCGTTGTGCTTGCCGCCGGCGCGGATGCACTTCTGGCTGTTGGCGGCGCGCGTGAGTTTCGCCTGTGCGCTCTTGGGGTCCGCCTGGCCGAGGAAGATGGGCTTGAACTGGTTCATGCCCGCGTTGGTGAAGAGCAGCGTGGGGTCGTCGTGCGGGACGACGGGCGAGGACGGCACGAAGGTGTGCGCGTGGCGCTCGACGAAGAAGTCGATGAACTGCTGGCGGACCTGGGCGGCGGTGGGAGGCATGGAGGGCTCGGGGGGAGGCATCGAGGGATCAAGAAGGCATCAAGGCATCGAGGCATCGAGGGGGAGAAGAGTAGGTTGGGAGGTGACGGGCGGGACGCCCGTCCCACTAGGTGGGGTAGGTGGCGGGAAGTGACGGGTGGGACGCCCGTCCCGCTCGGTGGGGTAGGTGGCGTCGGATCGATCGGGTGCGCTCTATTCGGCGCGCACTTTGTTGGTGATGGCGCCGAGGGGGTCGATCTTGATGGTG
>RECZ01000054.1 GCA_007693765.1 Phycisphaerales bacterium
TGGGTGCGGCGGCGCGCGGGGACGCGGGCTACGCTTGGGGCATGTCGAAGACTTGCATGTCGTTGTTTTGTGTGTGCGTGTTTGGCGCCCTCGCGGCGGGGTGCGCCTCGGAGTCCCGTGCTCAACAGGAGCCGCCGGCGCACATCCGCGCGTGGATGGATCGGCTGACGGTCGAGCATGAGTACGACGCGGAGGCCGGCATCATCCGTGCGCGACAGGTGATCAGCGTGCCCGCGGTGATCGACGGCGCGACGCCGATCGGCGAGGGCGTCGCCCGGGCGGATGGCGCGGGATCGACGCTGATCGTGTTCGCGACGGCGGACCGCTGCGCGCCGTGTCAGCAGTACAAGAAGGATGCGCTCAACGACCCGCGCGTGATCGAGGCGATCGCGGGCGGCCCCTGGGTCGCGTTGCACATCGAGGTTGATCGGCGCCCGGATGAGGCAGAGCGGTGGCTGGGTGGGCGCGCCATCCCGATGACGTACGCGCTGCGGGGTGGTGAGGTCGTCGCGGAGCTGCGCGGGCAGCGGAGCGCGGAGGACCTGCTGGCGTGGCTCGGGAACCTTTAGAAAGAGGTCCGGGGTTGATGGCCGGATCGCCGGCGGGATCGGGCCGGGGCATCGTGCGGGGGTCGGAGCGGCGTTCCGGGGGCGTGGGGAAGGATTTTTGGGCGGGCTTGCATTTTTTTGGGCGCCGGGCGGGGAGATCGTATAGACTGCCGGTGTTCGCATCGGGGCCGTTGCTCAGCGATTGCGCTGAAGGCTCGATTGATCTCCGACATAGATCGTCCCGAAGATCTACATCGGAAAACCGCTTCGGGTCAGGACTCTTGTCATGAAGATTTATGTTGGCAACCTCTCGTTCAACTCCACGCAATCCGAGATCGGCGACCTGTTCGGCGAGTACGGCGAGGTCGGCGACGTCGCCCTCATCACCGATCGCGAGACCGGGCGCCCCCGCGGGTTCGGCTTTGTCGAGATGCCCAACGACGACGACGCCCGCAAGGCGATCGAGGCCCTCAACGGCCGCGATTTCGGCGGCCGCCAGTTGAACGTCAACGAGGCCAAGCCCCGCGAGAACAGCCGCGGCGGCGGTGGCGGCGGCGGCTTCCGCCGCTAAGCCCGGCGCACACACCCGCACGCAACCCCGACCGCCCCGGAACCATCCGGGGCGGTTTTCATTTTTGCCCGACGCCGGGCCGCAATCCGGCGGCATAGCGCCGTCGGCGTACGGTCCGGGTGCGGGTGGAGGGCGCACGGGCAGGGGTCACCCCCTGTTGTATTCGCCGAACCATCATTTACACAAAAATAAAAATACTCTTGTGTCCGTCGGTTGCGGTGGAGAGAATGCAATCACGTTACCCCACCCGCACAACGTGACGTCCTGACCAAAAGTCTGTGACGTGGACTTGCGCCAGAAGTGCGCAGAGAGGCAGAAGTCGATGACACGGTTGCAAGATTCTTGCGTCGGTCGTTTGTTCGCGCGCGCACGGTCCGGATGGATCGCGGCGACGCTCGGGCTGGCGGTGTCGCTGCTCGGCGCGGCCGAGAGCGTGGCGCAACCGGCCCCGGGCGGATCGGGGCCCTGCACGACCTACGAGACCTTCAGTGACTTCCAGAACGGCACGCTGTTCAACCTTGAGTTGTTCATGGCCCCCGACAGCGACGCGCAGTGCCTGCGCCTGAAGGACGGCGATCAGGTGAAGCCATGGCCGTTCATCGGCGTGGCGATCTCCGGGACCAACGGCTCGCAGCAGGTCCGGCGGGGGGCGATCATGCGCATCGCGGTCGAGGACATGCCCTTGCTGGGCATCAGCGAGGGCGATGTGCTGGGCGAGTACTTCACCGCGCCGGGGGGACGCCCCAGCGATCCGTCGCGCACGACGGTCGACGGCAACGGCAACATCTGGGTCGGCAATCGCGGCGAGAGCAGCCCCGTCAATGGCGTGCCGAAAGGCTCGATCACGCGCATCGGCCTCGTGCTGGGCGGCGTGCGCGGCGACAAGGTCCCCGGCGGGCCGGGCGGGTTCACCTTCGTGCCCAACCCGTTGGGCGACTACCTCCAGGGGCCCTTCGACTACTGCACGTGCGAGGACCGCGACGGCGACGGGCTGATCAAGACCTCTCGCGGGTACGACCACACCACCGGGCAGTTCAACGTCGACTATCAGGCGACGGCGCTGCCCTGGACGAACGCGGCCGGCGCGGACACCAACGGCGGCGTGGCCACGGCGGAGGACGAGTGCATCACCGCGTTCGTGCGCACGGTGGGCACCCAGGTCCGCCACATCTCCGTGGACGGCGCCAACGACGTGTGGGTCGGCAGCTACACCAACCGCATGTTCGAGAAGATCGACAGCACGACGGCGACGCAGGTCCCCGGCACGGTCTTTACGGGCACGGGCGGCATCGGCGGGTACGGCGGGCTCGTCGATTCGTGCGGCGTGTTGTGGTCGGCGCAGCACGGCCAAACGTTGATGCGCTACGACCCGAACGTGGGCATCCCCGTTCCGCTCGCGGTGCGCAACTACGGCGTGGCGTTCGACCCGGCGACGTGCGACATCTGGACGTCGTTCCCCTACGACCAGTTCGCTCGCCGCGTGACGCCCTCGCTCGTGTCGACGGCGTTCAATCTGGGCAACTATCTCGTGCCGCTGCCCAACGACGGGCTCAACCGCGGCATCACGGTGCATAACGGCGAGGTGTGGGTGGCGAACTCTGAGTCGAACACGCTCAGCCGCATCACCACGACGGGCACGATCCTGGCTCCGACCGGTGTGCCGGTGAGCTTCACGGGCAGCCCGCCGGTGGCCGCGTCGAGACCCCACGGCGTGGCGGTGGACAGCAACGGCAAGATCTGGGCGGTGAACCGCGTCACGCACAACGCGACGCGCATCGACCCGAGCATCGGCGTGGGCGCGGCGGACCTCGCGGTGGACCTCGGGCCGAATGCGTTCCCCTACAACTACAGCGACATGACCGGGGACATGCTGCTCAAGACGGCGCCGCAGGGATCGTGGACGTTCATCCACGACGGCGGCAAGCCCGGGTGCAAGTGGTCGACGCTGGACTGGACGGCGATCCTCACGGGGGGCTCGAGCGTGATGGTGCAGGTTCGGGCCAGCGACTCCCCCCTGCCCTCCGGCCCGTGGACGGTGGTGCAAGCGAACACGCCCTTCACGGGGGTGATGGGCCAGTATCTGCAGGTGCAGGTGACGCTCAAGCGGGGAACGCAGCAGATCCCGGGGACGGACTGCTGCCGCCCGTTCGGCGAGGCGATCCTGTGCAGCCTGACGATCTGCAAGGAAGCGGAATGCACGGTGGACATCGAGTCGATCGTGTGCGCGCTGGACGGATCGGGCAACGTGAGCGTGACGCTGCAGGTGAACAACAACTCCGGCGTGGATGCGCAGCGCGTGCTGATCACCCCCCTGCCGCCGGGCTCGCCGGTCGTGCCCATGCCCAACATGTTCAACGTGTCGATCCCCGACGGCGGCGGCGCCGCGCTGAAGGTGAACTTCTCGGGGCTGACGTCGGGCAAGGAGTTCTGCTTCGTGGTGACGCTGCTCGACAGCACGCTGCAGGCGTGCTGCTCGGTGGTGGTGTGCTTCACGCCGGACTGCGACTGCCTGCAGGTGCGCCCGGAGACGGTGCACGTGCTGTGTTCGCCGGACGGCGTGCCGGGGTCGTACCTCGTGAGTTTCCAGTTCGACAACCTCACCAACGACTTCATCCATCACGCATACTTCTACCCACCGACCGGGGTGACGATCACGCCCAACTACGTGCCGCTGGTCCCGCCGATCCCGCCCCTGGGCACGTCGCAGCCCATCACGCTTACGATCACCGGCGCGACGCCCGGGCAGACGCTCTGCTTCTCGCTCGGCATCCACGACATCCACCTGATGGAGTGCTGCGCCCGCGACGTGTGCATCGAGATCCCCTTCTGCGACGACGATCCGCGCTTCGGCGCGTGCTGCTACGAGCAGCCCGGCGTGCCCCAGCCCACGTGCATCGTGACGAGCCTCGCCGAGTGCGATGCGATCGGCGGCACGTACCTGGGCGACAACACGACGTGCACACCCAACCCCTGCATCCCCGAGCCGGGCGACTTCACGACGAAGCTCACCTCTATCGTGAACTGCTGCTGGCCCAGCACGCAGATGACGACAACAACCCTCACCATCTGCAACAATTCGACGATCGCCCGCACCTACGGCTGGTCGATCTCCAGCGTGGCCGGGTTGGGCTGCACCAACGTGATCCCGTCGGTCGCGTTCACGCCGCTCAGCGGGAGCGTGACCATCCCCGCGGGCGGGTGCGTCAACATCCCGATCACGATCAATTGCGAGTTCACCATCGGGGTGGGCGTCACCATCGGTTGCCTCGAAGCGGTCGTGACCGATCTCGGGACCAGTCAAACAATGACCGCCTCGGGCATTGTGCGCGGCGTCTCCACGCAGCCCGGCACGCCTCTGCCCTCGTGGTGCATCGGGCGCCCGTCCGACAACGAGCCCGTCAGCATCTTGTTCGGCACGAGCGTGAACGATGGCTTCACGGTCACCAACCTCAGCAGCGAACCGCAAAGCTTCTTCTACACACTGCGGGCGGGCGGAACGCTCCGCATCAACGGCAACGACCCGGGCTCGGAGTTCTCCGGCTACGCGCTCGTCGGCCCCGGCGAGACCCGCGATATCCGGTTCGAAGCGTCGTTCGCGGAGCATCACCCGCTGCAGGTCTTCGACGTCGTCCTCTTCTTGGCCACCGACCCCGAGGGAATGGGCGATCGCGTGGCCGTGGGGTCGATCGGCTTCATCTCAGTGCTCGAAGATCCTTGCCCCGGCGACGTCAACGGCGACGGCTCTGTCGGCTTCAACGACCTCTCCGAGGTGCTCACGAATTTCGGCCACGTTGCGCCTCCGGAGATCAGAGCCGACATCAACTGCGACGGCGTGGTTGACTTCCAAGACCTGAGCATCGTGCTGGGCGCGTTCGGCATGCAGTGCCCGTAACCGATACACGCCGAGACAACGTCTGATCAAGGCCCGGGACGCTTCCGTCCCGGGCCTTTCTGTTGCGCCCGCACGCCCCGCGATTCCAAATGGCGCGTGGAAGGCAAACATGAGCCCTAGTCATCAATCGAATGAAAAGTAGCCCGGCATCGTTGCATGAGTTCGGCTATGCTCGACACATCGAGGACGCACTCATTTTCCTTTTCGGGGTCGAGGGAACAGCAAGGCGAACGACGCGGGGGTGGTCACCGCGGACGGATAAATCTGCGACAATTTTGGGTTTTTGACTTTGTCCGGGAGGCCCTCGTCGGTATTGTGGCCGCTGGCGCCGGCGTTCCGGACGCCTTGCGCCGCCCCACGCCCCCCCACCATCGACACGCATCGCGGCTCACATACCGAACACGGAAACCCGAACAATGAAGAACCAGCGCCCCACCGACCCCGCCACGATCGACAACCCCGCACGCCTGTCGGCGCTCCAACAGAGCACGCAGCGCCGCGCGATGCTGGCCGGGCTCGGCGGGATGGCGGCGGGCGCGCTCCTCGCTCGCAACGCACGCGCGGGAGAACTTGACCCGCCGGCGGGGCCGATCGCGCCGACGATGAAGCGGTTGGACGAGGTCGAGCCGCGCACGCCGATCGGTCCTGACACCACGCCGGGGATCGCGTCCAACGCGACGTACCAGATCACGGAATCCGGAAGTTACTACCTCACCGGAGATGTTCTGGGCGAGACGGGGAAGCACGGGATCCTCGTCAGCTCGTCCGCGGCGTATGTGGTGATCAATCTCAACGGGTTCACGCTTCTGGGCGAGTCGGGCTCGTTCGCGGGGATCTTCAGTCAGGCATCGCGGATCGTGGTGCGGGACGGGCAGATCCGTGGGTGGGGCGCACGCGGGATCAACGGCACGAACACGAGCGTCACGCTTGAGGACCTGCTGGTGGAGGGGAACCTCCTCGGCGGCGCGAGCGGGGGCGTGAACGTGGCTTCCCGGGCGCGCCGGTGCGCGTTCCTCAACAACTCCGGGTGGGGCCTGAACGTCGGGATCGGTTCGGTCGTGGAGTCCGTCCGCGCGGAGGGGAACACGCCGGCGGCGTCGATCGGCGCCGCGGGGGACGGGATCATCGTTCGCGCGGATTCGCTCGTGGAGCGATGCATCGCGCGCAACAACGCCGGCGACGGCGTGCGCGGCGACAACGGGTACACGGCGCGCATGACCACCAGCGCCGGCAACGCCGGGCACGGGTTCTCCGCCGGGGGCGCGCCGTCCGACCCGGGCACACCGAATTTCAACGCGGCGCCCGTGACGGTCGAGACGTGCGATGCACGCGACAACACGAAGGACGGATTCAACCTGGGCGATGGCTCGATCGCGATCGGGTGCCGATCGATGGACAACTCCCAATCGGGGTTCGCCTCCGGCGACAGCACCGTCTTGCAGGAGTGCGTCGCGAGCGGCAACGGGCAAATCGGGATCATCGTCCGCAAGGCCTCCACCATCTCCGGGTGCACGGCGTGGCAGAACGACTCGCACGGGATCTTGGCGTCGCAGTGCTCCACCATCATCGGGTGCGCCGCGTACGAGAACACACTGAGCGGGTTTGTTTCGATCTTCAGCGGCACGGCCCAGGACGGCGAGGTGCTGATCAGCGAGTGCATCGCTTCCGCGAACGGCCGGTACGGCTTCGAGTGCCGCGCGGGCGGCATGATCAGCGGGTGCGTGGCGCGCCGGAACTTCCGCCACGGGTTCTACGTGCAATACTCCACGGACGTCCGCGAGTGCCGCGCCGTGCAGAACGGGGTCGACACCACCAGCGCCGGGTTCTTTTGCATCAACTCGGCGGGCACAAGGCTCTCGAACAACACGTCGTTCTCGAACCCGGTCGGCTTCCAGGCGAGTACGGGAAGCTCGACCGGCGGCTTCCTGCACGGCAACATCGCCCGCGCAAACACCACCAACTGGATCATCAACGCGACCAATCGCGCCTTCGTCGTGAACTCGACGCCCAACACCGAGATCAGCGGGAACAATGGTGGAACCCCCATCGGCTCGACCGAGCCCTGGGTCAATTTCACGTTCTGACTGCCTGCGGCCATGGCCCCGCAGGCGTTGGCGTTCTTCGGGCGCCCCCCGAGGATGACGCGACGGCTCACCGGCACACAGCGCCGAAGTTCCCCAGCACGGCGTTGAGGTCGGCGAAGTCGACCACGCCGTCGCCGTTGACGTCGCCGGGCAAGTCGTCGCCCATCTGGCCGAAGTCTCCCAGCACGGCGTTGAGGTCGGTGAAGTTCACCACGCCGTCGGCGTTCGTGTCGCCGGGGCAGGCCGGGCCGAAGACGTCGCGGTAGAAATTCCAGTTCGTCTCGCCCATCGCCGTCATCAGCAGCAAGGGGGCGTGGCCGACGCCCGCGGGGAAGTAGAACTCGTGCGGGATCGCGAGGTCCGTGAGGCGCTGCTGGAAATCCAGATTGGCCGGGACCACGAAGTCGAGCTGCCCCACCGCCTGGCGCACGCGCTGGGCGCCCGCGATAATCGCCGCGGCGTTCTCCCCGACGATCGTCCACGGGCTTTCCTGCAGGAAGTACGCCGGATCGCTGCCCCACACCTGTTCATAGATGATGAGCCGTTGCTCGAAGGGGATGTTGCTGCCGGGCGGCTCGTCGAGGAAGTCCTGCTGCAGCGGCCCGGCGCCGAGCATCGAGACGCCCCCGAAGAGCGTGTTGTGCCGGAATCCCAGCCGGGCCGCGCCGTACCCGCCCATGCTGAAGCCCTCGACGATGCGCCCACTGCGCACCGGGATGGTGCGGAAGGCCGCGTCGACCGCGGGGATGAGTTCGTCGATGACGATGGTCTCCATCGGCGTCGCGCCGTTCTTCGAGTTGCACCACATGCCGTACTGCAGCCCGTTGGGGAAGACGATGAGCATGGGCGGGATGCGCCCCTCGGCGATGGCCGCATCGAACCACGCGCTCACCGGCCCGATGCCCGTCAGCACGCTGTTGGCGCCGTGGAGCCAGTAGAGGACGGGGAATCCGCGCTCGGGCTGCGTGTCGTACACGGGCGGGGTGTAGACGTGGTAACTGACGAAGGCCCCGGCCGCGGCGCTCTGGAAGATGCGCCGCTCGACCTGAGGCGCATCCACGGCCGGCGTGACCCACTGCTGGGCGAGCGCGGGGGTGGTGGCGACGCAGGGGGCAATGACGAGCGCGGCGAGGGCGGCGTTGATGATGGGGGCACGCGTGGCCATGGCGAGAGGATAACGCGGGCGGGTTCGGGGTATTGCTGTAGTCAGGAACTGGGTATGGACGACTACATTGGAGGTGCGCGGGATTGCGCACGCGGGTGGGGTTCGGGTAGGCTCTGGCTGTAGTGTTGTCGTGTCCGCCTGCTGAACATTCGTACGGAGCTTCACTATGAAGAGTCACCGTCTGATTCGTTCGTTTGTCGTTCTGGCCGGCTCTCTCGGCGCACTCGCGGCGTTCACGGGGGTCGCGGGTTGCGCGACGGAGCGGGCCGGCGGCGCCGCGAGGCTGAAGTCCACGATGGATGCCTCGAAGCAGCGGGCGATGACGCCTGACCAGGGGATCGCCCGCCTCGCCGAGGGCAACCGGCGGTTCGTCCGCGGCGAGAGCCTGCAGCGCGACCTGCCGGCGCAGCGCGCATCCACGGCCAGCGGCCAGCACCCCTTCGCGGTCGTGCTCTCGTGCATCGACTCCAGGACGGCGCCGGAGACCGTGTTCGATCAGGGGATCGGCGACGTGTTCTCGCCGCGCATCGCCGGCAACTACGCCAACGCGGACATCCTCGGGAGCATGGAGTTCGCGACCAAGGTGGCCGGCGCGCGGCTGATCGTCGTGCTGGGGCACACCGAGTGCGGCGCCGTGAAGGGCGCGTGCGACGATGTCCGGCTCGGCAACCTCACCACGGTGATCGAGGCGATCCGGCCGGCGGTGGAGAGCGTCGATAACGTTCGCGGCGAGCGCAACAGCGGCAACAAACAGTTCGTGCTGGCCGCGACGGAGGCCAACGTCCGGCGCACGGTGACAGAGATCCGAGCGAACAGCGAGATCCTTCGCGAGCTGGAGCGAACGGGCGCGATCAAGGTTGTTGGGGCGATGTACGACATCGGGAGCGGGGACGTGGTGTTTCTCCGCTGAGGTTCACGGCTGAGCAGCGCGGCCGGTGGACGTGCATCGGCGCATTGGATGCGCTGCGGAGACGGGAAATCTCCGGTCCTGAACGGAAGGTGTGGCAGCGCCAAATCCAACCGGCTCGCGGTCTGTGTGCCGGGCAACCCGCGGGCCTTCAAGGTACTGTATAGAGCCGTGACCACTGCACCGAGCGGACAAATCGGGCCGTACACCATCAACCGCGAACTTGGGCGTGGCGGCATGGGCGTGGTGTATCTCGCGACCGACACCCGGCTGGATAGGCAGGTCGCGATCAAAGCCTTGCCCGCCGAACTGGCCTCTGACCCGGCGCGGCTCGAACGCTTCGAGCGAGAGGCGCGCACGCTCGCGCAGCTCAACCACCCCAATCTCGCCGGCATCCACGGCGTGGAGGAACAAGGCGGGGCAAAGTACCTGGTCCTGGAGTTCGTCGAGGGCGAGACGCTGGCGGATATGCTCGACCGCGGGCCGCTGCCGGTCGACGACGCGATCGAGATCGCGGTTCAGATCGCGGCCGGTGTCGAGGCCGCACACGAAGCCGGTGTCATCCACCGGGATCTGAAGCCCGCGAACATCATCGTGACGCCCGATGGACAAGCGAAGGTGCTGGACTTCGGGCTGGCGCGCGTCGAGGAGGCCTCGTCGTCGTCCGCCGGCGTGAACCAGGACAGCCCGACGATCACCTCGCCGGCGATCCAACACTCGCCGACCATGCCGGGCGTGATCCTCGGCACCGCCGCATACATGAGCCCCGAGCAGGCGCGGGGTCGGAAGGTCGACAAGCGCACGGATATCTGGTCGTTCGGCGTCGTGCTCTACGAGATGCTGGTTGGCGCGTCGCCCTTCCACGGCGAGACGGTCAGCGACTCGATCGGCGCGGTGCTGCACAAGAACCTCGATCTCGATCGCTTGCCAGCCAGCACGCCGACGAATGTGCGGCGTGTGCTCGATCGATGCCTGGTCCGCGATAAGAACCTGCGCTACCGCGACATCGGGGATGTGCGGATTGAACTCATACACGGCGACGATGTGCCGCGCGTCGAGCCAGCCGGCGCCGAGCGCGTGCGCAGGCTCGGCGCGGCGACGATCATCGGGTTGATGATCACGGCAGCCGGGCTCGCGGCGACCGCGGCTTGGTTCGGTTCCCGAGCCACGCTGCCCGAGCCGGAGCGAGTGGTCCGCAAGCTCGAGATTCTCGCGGTCGGACCTGATGAGAATTTCAACGCGAGTTCGCCGCAGATCTCGCCCGACGGCATGAAGATCGCCTTCATCCA
>RECZ01000171.1 GCA_007693765.1 Phycisphaerales bacterium
GATGCCGGCGCTGGCGCCGGTGACGACGGCGGTGCGGTGGTGGAGGCTTTGGGGGTCGGGCATGGGGTGAGGATAGTGGGTGCGGGGGATTGGTCTGGGGAAATGTGCGACAATCCGGGGATGGACATGTCATCGTTGCGGAACTTTGTGGGCGGGGCGTGGGTGCCGCCGCGGGGTGGGGGGTGGATGGACGTCGTCGAGCCGGCGACGGGGGCGGTGTACGCGCGGGTGGCGGATTCGGGGGGCGCGGATGTGGATGAGGCGGTGCGGGCCGCGGGGGAGGCGTTCGCGGGGTGGGCGGCGACGCCCGCGGCGGAGCGTTCGCGGGTGATGCTGCGGGTGGCGGCGTTGATCGAGGACAACCTCGAGGCGCTGGCGCGGGCGGAGAGCGTGGACTCGGGCAAGCCGGTGGCGCTGGCGCGCCGGGTGGACATCCCGCGTGCGGCGGCGAACTTCCGGTTCTTCGCGACGGCGATCCTGCACACGCGCTCTGACCTGCACGACACCGACGGCGCGGCGCTCAACTACACGCTGCGTCGCCCGCTGGGTGTGGTGGGGTGCATCTCGCCGTGGAACCTGCCGCTGTACCTGTTCACGTGGAAGATCGCGCCGGCGATCGCGGCGGGCAACTGCGTGGTGGGCAAGCCCTCGGAGGTGACGCCGGTGACGGCGTCGATGCTGTGCGACCTGTGCAACGAGGCGGGGCTGCCGCCGGGCGTGCTGAACGTCGTGCACGGTGCGGGCGCGGGCGCGGGCAAGGCGCTGGTGGAGCACGCGGGCGTGCGCGCGATCTCGTTCACGGGCGGCACGGCGACGGGTCGGGCGATCGCGGCGACGGCGGGGCCGGCGTTCAAGAAGGTGTCGCTGGAATTGGGCGGGAAGAACGCCAACGTGGTGTTCGCGGACGCGGATGTGGAGGAGGCTGCGCGGGAGGCGTGCCGTGCGGCGTTTACTAATCAGGGGCAGGTGTGCCTGTGCGGGTCGCGCGTGTTCGTGCAGCGGGGGGTGTACGACGCGTTCGTGGATCGGCTGGTGGCGCACGCGCGGGCGCTGCGGGTGGGCGATCCGCTCGACGAACAGACGGAGCAGGGGGCGCTGGTGTCGCGGGCGCACTTCGAGAAGGTGCGCGACGCGGTGGAGCGCGCGAAGAAGGACGGGGCGCGGGCGCTGTGCGGCGGGGCGCCGGCGGATGCGCCCAACGCAAGGTGCGCGCAGGGGGTGTTCTACCCGCCGACGGTGCTTGCTGATGCGCCGGCGTCGTGCGAGGCGATGCAGGAGGAGATCTTCGGCCCGGTGGTGACGGTGACGCCCTTCGACACGGAGGAGGAGGCGCTGGCGCTGGCCAACGGCGTGCGCTACGGGCTGGCGGCGATGGTGTGGACGAGCGACCTCAACCGAGCGCACCGCGTGGCGGCGCGGCTGGAGGCGGGGATCGTGTGGGTGAATTGCTGGATGGTGCGCGACCTGCGCACGCCCTTCGGGGGGATGAAGGAGAGCGGCGTGGGGCGCGAGGGGGGGGATGAGGCGTTGCGGTTCTTCACGGAGATGAAGAATGTGTGCTTGAGGATGGGGGGAGAATAAATAGTCAAATGTTCAAATGAAGAATGGGCGATCAGTGGGTGGTTGGGCGGCTTTGCATAGTTTGGTGCTGTTTTGGGTTTGAAGAACGGAGGTTTGTATGCGGCGTGACAGTCATATGAGTGAGCGGGCGCCGGAGCCGGTGGGGGCGTATCCGCATGCGAAGCGGGTGGGGAATCTGCTGTTTTTGTCGGGGGTTGGGCCGCGGAAGCGGGGGACGAAGGAGATCCCCGGCGTGACGCTCAACGAGAAAGGCGAGATCGTGTCGTACGACGTGGAGCGGCAGTGCCTCTCGGTGTTCGAGAACGTGCGGATGATCCTGGAGGAGGCGGGCTCGTCGTGGGGCGACATCGTGGATGTGACGGTGTTCCTGACGAACATGAAGGCCGACTTCGCGGCGTTCAACCGGCTGTACGCCGAGCACTTCAAGGAGAATCAGCCGGCGCGCACGACGGTGGAGGTCGGCTCGCTGCCGACGCCGATCGCGGTGGAGCTGAAGGTGATCGCGACGATCGACTGAGTGTGGGGGTGAACGCGCGGGCGGCGTGGGTGGGCCGGCGCGCGGGCGGTCAGTCGATGGTGCGGAGGACGGCGCGGACGGGGCTGGCGTCGAAGCCGACGAGGGCGAGCGGGGGGGCGATGAGTTCGTAGCGGCCGGGGGGGACGTCGCGGAGGATGAGGCCTTCGAGGATGGCGATGTCGTTGCGGTGCATGGCCGCGTGCGCGGGGAGGTCTTTGGAGTCGAACAGGTCGACGCTGGGGGTGTCGATGCCGATGGTGGCGACGTCGCGGGCGCCGAGCATGTCGATGAGGGCGGGCTCGAGGGCGGCGAAGTCGGTGGTGAAGCCCTGGGCGTGGTCGTAGGTGTTGGTGGCGAAGAGGACGCGTTTCTCGGAGATGTCCACGCCTTTGGGGAGGTGTCGGGCGCCGATGCGCTCGCCGCGTGCGATGGAGATGCGCACCACCTGGCAGGGGCCGATGTAGCGTTCGAGTGGTTGGGCGGCGATGTCGCGCCCGTCCTTGGCGTAGTGGTTGGGCGCATCGGCGTGGGCGCCGAGGTGGACGGTGGCGCGGAGGGTGGAGAGGGTGACGGTGTCGCCCTTGTCCATGTGCATGAGCACTTCGCGGGTGGCGGCGTTGTCGCCGGGCCAGACGGGGAGTGCGGGCGTGATGGGGGGGGTGATGTCGTAGAGCATGTTGGTGTGGGGGCGGTGTGGTGGAGGCGTCGTGCGGGTGCGCGGGGTGTTGCTATTTGAAGATGGCGCGCGCAAGGAGGGCGAGGGCGATGACGATCAGGGCGCAGAGCAGGAGCGCGGCGGCGCGGACGATGCGGTCCTGGACATTGGCGCGCTGCACGGCGTCGGCGTAGGGGATCGTCGAGAAGGAGACCATGGTGTAGAGCGGGAGGTAGGCGCGGGGGAAGGCGCGGGCGAGGGCGTGCTCGATCTGTTTCTTGCGCCGGAAGGCGGGTGAGCCGACCTTGTCGCGCATCTCGATGAAGTTGTCGATGGCGAGTTGGGCGAGAGCGTCGGCGTGGGGCTTGCGGTCGGCCTCGTAGAGGGCGAAGGCGCGGTCGGTGTCGTGGGGGTGCTGTTCGAGGCGGTCGCCGAGGGCGACGACGTCTTCGAAGGAGGCGTTCATGCCCTGGCCGTAGAAGGGCACGACGGCGTGGGCGGCGTCGCCGATGAGCGCAGCGCGCCCGCCGATGCGCCAGGGGAAGCAGCGCACGGTGACGAGCGAGCCGGTGGGGTTGCGGAAGAAGTCGTCTTCGAGGGTGGGCAGCAGGGGCAGCGCATCAGGGAAGCGCCGCTCGAAGTAGGCGCGGAGGTCGGCGGGGGTGCGGATGTTGTCGAAGCCGTCGGGGCCCTCGAAGGGGGCGAAGAGGGTGCAGGTGAAGGAGCCGTCGTTGTTGGGCAGGGCGATCATCATGTACGAGCGGCGCGGCCAGATGTGCAGCGCGTGCTTGTCGATGCGGAAGCGGTCGGCGCCCTCGCCGGGGGGGATGGTCAGTTCCTTGTAGCCGTGCGACTCGTAGGACTGCTGGTAGTTGAAGCGGTCGCGGATCTGCATCGAGGCGCGCACGGCGCTGAACGCGCCGTCGGCGCCGATGACGACCTCGGGCGTGACGGAGCGCGTGGCGCCGGTGGCGGTGTCTTCGACGATGGTCTCCATCGTTTCGAAGTTCACGCGCCGGCAGCGCGAGTCGAAGGTGATGTTGACGCGGTCTTCGCGGGCGGCGGCTTCGAGGAGGGCGAGGTTGAGGCCGGCGCGGGAGACGGAGTTGATGGCCTGGTCGCCGCGGGGGCTGTAGGACTGGTAGGCGAGCGGGCCGCGGACGGGGTGGATCATGCGCCCGCGCATGGGGATGATCTGCGCGCGGATCTTGTCGGCGAGGCCGACCTGTTCGAGGGCGTGCAGGCCGCGGGCGGAGAGGGCGAGGTTGATGGAGCGTCCGCCCTCTGCGCCGGTGGCGCGGGGGTCGGGGCGGCGTTCGTGGAGCTCGACATCGAAGCCGGCGCGGGCGAGGCGGACGGCGAGCAGCGCGCCGCTGAGGCCGGCGCCGAAGATGGTGATGGGTGGCTTTGCGGGTGCGGTCATCTGGGGGTGAGATCGTACCGCGTGGGGGGGTGGATGCTGTTGGACGGGGACGAGTGGCTGTGTTCAGCTCCTTGGCTCGGAACGCCGTGCGCTCAGCCGCCTGCGTAGGCACGCTGGATGAAGGGGATCGCGCGCTGCAGCGTTTCTGCGTCTTGAATCTGCAACTCGAGATTCCCGGTGCCCCAGTGCCCGATTTCGCTCACGTCTCGCATGAAGCTTGGGTCGAGATCGAGCGTAGACGGGTCGAGATGAAGGTACAGCATGAGTCCCCTCTTCTGCACGACAATGGTTGCGAAGTTGCGGATGCGCCTGAATGCGATGTACAGCTTCAGTTGTTTCTCGGAGACATCGTCGCCAAGTGCGGTGATTTCGGCTCGGAGCGACTCGTACAGATCGCGGACTCGGTCATCCATTTCTGAGATCATTTGCGAGACCGGCTTGTCGGTTGGTCGTCGGATGCCGACATCGTCGCTCGGGGCGACTTCGCTCGAGGACGAGTAAGCACTGACACCGCTTACGAGTTCGAGTGCGATCAGGTCCCCGCTGAATTTGCGATACCGCATGAGGTCGATGTTGCGATTGATTTGGCGGATCGAATGCTCGTCGTACTTTGTGAAATCCCCGGCGATGCAAACCAGACGGGGCGCGCTCCAGTCGATTTCGTTGGCGGCTCCGTTGCCGAACCTTTCAAGGACGAGAAGCTTGAACTCGGCTTTGTGATCGAGCAGCCAGTCGAGGTAGAAGAGCCCTTGGTTGATGACGTTTTCGCTTACCGCTCGTTTGTACTCGATGATGACCGGGCATCCGTTCTCGTCGATGCCAAGGGTGTCGATCCGTCCGCCGTGCACGCGCCCGGTGGCGTGTTCGGACGCTAGAAATCGAACGCCGAGAAACGTTTCAAGGTTCTTTTCGATCAGAACTTGAAGTGATTTTTCTAGGCCCTGCGCTTCGGCGCGAACCTCGCTGGCGGAGGCATTGGTGATTCGGAATAGTTTGATTTCACTCATGGCGATGTGCCTGCGATCTGAGGTGAGTGTGATGTGAACTCAAAGATCATGCAGTGAGTAAGCGTAAGGCATCCGCTGCGCGCTGGGCGTCGTGGTAGGTGTTGTAGAGGGGGACGGGGGCGAGGCGGAGGGTGTCGGGTTCGCGGTAGTCGGCGACGACGCCGCGTGCGAGCAGGGCCTTCTGGAGTGCGCGGCCGTCGGCGCCGGGGTCGGTGAGGCGGATGGAGAGTTGGCAGCCGTGGGCGTCGTCGTCGCGGGGGGTGACGACGTCGAGGCCCTCGATCTGTTCGAGGAGCGCGCGCAGGTAGCCGGTGAGCGCGAGGGATTTGGTGCGCAGGGCGTCGGCGCCGGCCTCGTCGAAGATGTCGAGCGAGGCCTTGAGCGGCGCGGCGGCGAGCACGGGGGGGTTGCTGATCTGCCACGCCTCGGCGCCGCGGCCGGGGTCGAAGTCGGGGCGCATGAGGAAGCGTGTTGTGGTGTTCGTGCCCCACCAGCCTTCGAGGCGCGGGAGGGCGGCGTTGTGGTGGCGCTCGTGGATGAAGCAGCCGGCGAGGGAGCCGGGGCCGGCGTTGAGGTACTTGTAGGAGCACCACGCGGCGAAGTCGGCGTTCCACTCGTGCAGGCGCAGGGGCACGTTGCCCGCGGCGTGGGCGAGGTCGTAGCCGGCGACGACGCCCTGCGCGTGCGCGGCGCGGGTGATGCGGGGGATGTCGAAGCGCTGGCCGGTGGCGTAGTTGACGCCGCCGAGCAGGAGGAGCGCGATGGTGTGGCCCTCGCGTTCGAGCGTGGCCTCGATGTCTTCGGTGCGCAGGGTGCGCTCGCCCTTGCGCGGGGTGAGGCGGAGGACGGCGTCTTTGGGGTCGTGGCCGTGGAAGCGGGCCTGGCTGGCGACGGCGTGCTCGTCGGAGGGGAAGGCGCCGCGTTCGATGACGATGCGGAAGCGCTCGCGCGTGGGCCGGTAGAAGGAGGCCATGAGGAGGTGGAGGTTGACGGTGAGGGAGTTCATCATCACCACCTCGCACGCGCCGGGTTTGGCGCCGGCGAGGCGGTCGCCGGGGTCGCGGAACATCTCGTGGTAGGCGTACCACGGGTGCGCGGCCTGGAAGTGGGCCTCGACGGCGAGTTCGGCCCAGTCCTTGAGTTCCTGCTCGACGATGGCGCGCGTGGTGCGCGGCTGCAGGCCGAGGGAGTTGCCGGTCATGTAGGCGACGGGCCGGGCGTGGCCGAGGGTGGGGATGTGGAAGCGCTCGCGGAAGGCGCGGAGCGGGTCGGCGGCGTCGAGGGCGCGGGCGTGGGATTCGTCGCGGATGTCGGGTGCGGTGCGCGGCGTGGTCATGGGTGGGTCTATTGTGCGCGCGGGGCGCCCGCGGTGCGTGCGCTGTCGGGGTTGCGTGCGGTCAGGGGGTGAAGGCGGATTCGGGGAGGCCGAGGAACTCGAGGGCGTTGGCGGCGAGGAGCCGGGCCTTGGTGGCGGGGGTGAAGTCGTCGATGGATTCGATGAGGGCGCCGGGGTGGTGCTCGCCGAGGGGGAAGGGGTAGTCGGAGCCGAGGCAGACGCGGGTGTCGCCCATGAGGCGGACGAGGGCGCGGAGGGCGTCGGCGTCGTGGACGAGGGAGTCGACCCAGAACTTGCCCAGGTACTGGCGGGGGTTGACGTTGTTGCGCACGGCGACGAGGTCCGGGCGGACATTGAAGCCGTGCTCGATGCGCCCGATCGTGCCGGGGAAGGAGCCGCCGCCGTGGGCGAAGGCGACGCGGAGCGCGGGGAGGCGCTCGAGCACACCGCCGAAGATGAGCGAGCAGACGGCGAGGGATGTTTCGGCGGGCATGCCCACGAGCCAGGGGAGCCAGTAGCGCGGCATGCGGTCCTTGCCCATCATGTCCCACGGGTGGACGAAGACGGCGGCGCCGAGTTTCGCGGCCGTCTCGAAGACGGGGAAGAGCTCGGGCTCGTCGAGGTTCCAGTCGTTGACGTGGGAGCCGATCTGCACGCCGGCGAGGCCGAGGTCGCGCACGCAGCGCTCGAGCTCAGCGCAGGCGAGGTCGGGCGCCTGCATGGGGATGGTGGCGAGGCCGACGAAGCGGTCGGGGTAGTCGCGCACGATCGCGGCGATGTGGTCGTTGAGGAAGCGGGAGAGGTCGAGGGCGTGCTCGGGCTCGGCCCAGTAGGAGAACATGACGGGCACGGTGGAGAGGGCCTGCACGGTGACGGCGCAGGCGTCGCAGTCGTTGAGGCGGACGGCGGGGTCCCAGCAGTTGTCCTGCACCTCGCGGAAGAATTTGTCGTCGATGTACATGCGGGCGCAGCAGGGCTTGCCGAGCTCGCGGGGCATGTGCTCGATGCGGACGAAGCCGGGGCGGCCGTAGCGCTCGCGCAGGTCGGGCCAGCGTTCGGGGAGGATGTGGGTGTGGATGTCGATTTTGAGCGGCGCTGTCACGCGGACAGGATACACGTGAACCGAGCCCGGGTGCCACTACACAGCCGGAGGCTGTGTAGTGGTTCTCCTCTCATCCCACGAAGCCATCATCGGGGTCGGCACTACACAACCTTCGGTTGTGTAGTGGCACCCCTCTCGTCGCACGAAGCCATCATCAAGGTCTGTACTACACAGCCAAAGGCTGTGTAGTGGCACCCCACTGTTTCACGACATGCCCGTGGGCAGTGCGCGTCGCGGCCTGATGTCGCCTCGAATCACCCGTGGCTCGCTCCGCCGAACTATGGTGGGCGATTCACCGTCGGGTCCAGAGTTTGCCGCAGTCAGAAATCCAAGCAACGAATCGCGATCGCCATGTAGCTGTCCCGATTAAGCGGCGGCATTCCAGCTCGATCTGTTCTCGTAGTATTGGCAGTTTCGTCTGAATGATTACTCTTGCTTGATGGGCAGAGTTTATCTTTTGTGCATTTGATTGGATTGGGTCGGTTGAGTTCTGCAATTCTGTGGCCGCATCTTTCAGTTTTATCCACAGATCGTCAAGTGACTGGCAAAGCTTGTCGCGAAACAAAATGCGATTTTCCTGCATGATGCACCGCAGATCATTGCACGTGGAAAATACTGTTTCAATTTGCGGCTGTCGTTCGCCCTCCGCCAGTTGAATCGAAGCAGCTTTTTCCATCGCAACGATTGATCTGTCGAGTCTTGCGTACAGCTCGGTTACGACTTTGCTCCGTTCCGAATGAACGAGAGCGATGCGGCGGAGATACCAGCCCAGGACGAGTGCGGGTAAGCCCCCAGTCGCGATGATTTTCAGGAACTCCCACATCACTGCATACTATCAGCATCCGCAGTTCTTCACACCGGCAGGGCCGCCTCGCTTGCGCGGATGATGACCTTGCCGCACTTGTCGCAGGTGCGGCGGGATTCGGGGCCGTCCCAGAAGTTGTGCATGATGCGTTTGAGGTCGTCGTCGATGTTCTCGAGCGTGAACTGCTCTTCGTAGACGAGGTGGCCGCAGCCCTTGCTCTCGCAGTAGAAGCGGAGGGCGTCCTTCTCGCCGTCGGGTCGTTTGTATTCGACGACGAGGCCGAGGGTGTTGGCGGGGCGCTGGGGGGAGTGGGGGACCCACGCGGGGATGAGGTAGACCTCGCCCTCGCGGATGATGACGTCGCGCGAGGCGCCGTCCTCGATCACCTTGACGTAGATGTCGCCCTTGAGTTGGTAGAAGAACTCTTCGGTGGGGTTGACGTGGTAGTCGTTGCGGGTGTTGGGCCCGGCGCCGACGAAGACGATGAAGTCCTGGTTCTTCCAGATGGTCTTGTTCGAGACCGGGGGCTTCATCTCGTGCCGGTGCGCTTCGATCCACTGCATCAGGTTGAGGGGGTCGGTGGTGGGCATGGCGTGGCCTCCTGACGCGGCTTTCGCGGCGTGCCTCGCCGCGTCCCGCGGCAACACTGTACCCCATGCCCATCGGGGGGCGGATCGGGGCGCGGGTTGGGTGTCTGGCAGGGCCGGGGGGGGCGCGCAGCGCGCGCGATTCAGTCGCACGACGTGCCGAAGACGCTGAGGACCGCGGCGAGGTCGTCGAAGCCGATCTGTCCGTCGCCGGTGACGTCGCCGGGGCACGTGGTGGCGAGCGATTGGTGCAGGTTGCGGAGCGTGGCGACGGTGTCGGCGTTGAAGCAGGCCGCGGCGATGTCGGTGTCGCCGTCGCGGTCGATGTCGGCCACGGCGATGTAGCGGGGGCGCGCGGGCGTGGGCAGGTTGGCGGCGAAGGAGAATCCGCCGGCGCCGTCGCCGAGCAGCACGGTGACGGCGTTGGAGGTGGCCGCGCCGAGGGCGAGGTCGGGCACGCCGTCGTTGTTGAAGTCGGCGGTGATGACGGACCAGGGCTGGTTGCCGGTGGCGAGGGTGGCGCCGGGGCTGAAGACGCCGGCGCCGTTGTTCTCGAGGATGCGCACGGTGTTGTCGTTGCGGTTGGCGACGGCGAGGTCGAGCGCGCCGTTGCGGGTGAAGTCGGCCGCGGCGAGGCTCCACGCGCCGGCGCCGGTGGTGTAGGCGGTGGGCGCGGCGAAGGCGCCGGTGTTGTCGCCGTTGAGGATGGCGACGCCGGCGCCGCCCGACACGGCGACGGCGAGGTCGAGTGCGCCGTCGCGGGTGAGGTCGGCGGCGATCACGGCGCGCGGCGATGCGCCCGCGCTGAAGCGCTGCTCGGGGAGGTACGCGCCGGAGGCGTCGCGCAGGATGACGCTGACGTCGTCGGTCGCGCCGTTGGCGACGGCGATGTCGAGCCAGCCGTTGCGGTTGAAGTCGCCGAGGGCGATGGACCACGGGCGCCCGCCGACGCTGTGGAAGACGGGCGGGTGGAACGTGCCGTCGCCGACGCCGCGAAGGACGGCGATGGTGTTGTGCTGCCAGTTGGCGGTGACGAGGTCGGGCACGCCGTCGCGGTCGAGGTCGGCGACGACGACGTCGTGGATGTGCACGACGAGGGGGATGTCGATGGGGCCGGAGAGGTTGCCGGCGCCGTCGTTGAGGTACATGGTGAGGTGGCCGCCGTCCTGGTTGCTGGCGATGAGGTCGGGCGCGCCGTTGCCGGTGACGTCGGCGAGGGTGATGGCGAGGGGAGCCTCGCCGGCGGGGAGCGGCTCTGCGGGCGCGAAGTCGATGGCTGCGCCGACGGCGGTCGTGAGCAGCGCGGTGCAGGCGAGGGTGGTCGCGGCGTGGGCGGTGCGGTGTGCGGGCATGGGTCGTCTCGCTTTCGGTTGG